>JAYUIP010000373.1:0-6898 GCA_043765945.1 Arcicella sp. | reverse complement strand
AAACAATCGTTTGACGAAATGCTCCTGGGGCAAAAACAACGCTAAAAAATGGTTTAGGTTTCCACTCGAAACCTACATATTCCGTAATAAAGGCAGGGGCAAAAAGATTAGAAATTTTAATGTCTTTATCAGAAGTGGCTCCATATTTATAACCCGCCGTGAATTGCGTTTGAAAGTTTAAACCGCCCACCAACGACCAAACCTTTGAGAGTTTACGACCAACCTTAGTGTCGAAAAACAAACGGTCAATGCTCTTTCTTGTACCTGAACCATTGTCTAAGATTCCGTACTGTAATTGCAAATCGTTTACCCACGTAGTTTTGTCTCGGGCATATTCTCCTTTTGTGTTAAAAAATACGTTGAAACCCGTGGCGTTTTGTCCACCTGCTACCCAGTCGCTGAAACCAGCGTTGCTAAAATTTGCCCCAAATTGTGATGATTTCTTCCAGTAAGATGTGTCCTTTGCAACTTCTTGAGCATGAAGATTGGATGAGAAGAGTAAGGCTAATACGATTAATAATGGCAATTGCTTTTTCATAAACGGCTATTTTTTTTGAGCAAGGTACAATTTTCTAAACTGACGGACGTGGTTGTCCCTTGCAATGAAAAGTTAAAATTAAATGTCCGTCGGAGTGACGTAGCTATTTTGATGTGATGTGTATTTTAAGAAAAAATTAGGGCATCTTAAAAAGATAACAGAAGTTATTGAAATAGTAATAAACTAAATGCACAATTTATTCCATTTCGGGCAATTACTATTTAGAACGAGATATGTAGGGTAAAGTAACGAATAAATGTGATTTTATGGAAAGACGTTGATTTGTGTCAATGATTCATACAAGGGCTATTAAAACGTAAGGAAGTTTTAGTTTTTGGATCAACCGACACTTCGGCACTAATAATCAATAAATTAGAGTTTATCCAAACATAAACTATTTTCCAACAGGTACTTACTATTTCAATGGACGTTTATATTTTGATGCAACAGTCAATCAGTTCGATATTTAGTATTTAACTGCCTGATAGTTAGTATTTTATAAATGATAAAAGCATTATTTAGGTAGTATTGATTACTTAGACAACTTTATTAATCAAAAACTTCAATTTTCTTATTTTGTAATACACTTAATGGAAATACCGTCTGAGAATCACCCGTTGAGAGGGTTATTGATGTAATATCCATCGCTAAAATATCACCCTTCACACCATCAATGGCAATGGTTTGTCCTTCTTTATATTTGTTTTTTGAATAGAAACTTGATAAAATATTCGATAAAACATCTCTGGAAGCCATGCCATAACCTACGGCAAAAGCGAAAATTATGCCTCCAATAATCAGATTAAAACTTGATTCCAATAAACTTGTTTCAATTCCTGCCTGTTTCAAAGCGGCAATGACCACGATGATTAAGAAAAATGAAAAAACGATGCTGCCCAATAATTTTCCAGATTCAATTTTTAATGATTTACAGATATTAACAACTGCATTTTTTAAGGCATCGGCAATCATTATTCCTGCAAAAGTCATAATGGCGGCAACGATTAATTTTGGAATTAAAATCATTACCGAAGCAATCATATCCGACAACGCTTTTATGCCCATCAAGGTGGTTGATATTGTGATGAACATCAAGAGAATATAATAATAGAGAATGGTAGGAATTAAAGTACTGAATTTTATTTCTCCCATTTTTTTCACCATATCAATTTCATTGAGTTTATCGCCCAATTTATCAACACTGGCTTTTTCAAGCCCCTTTTGGAGTAATTTCCGAATAAGTTTAGCCACAAAAGAACCAATAAGCAAAACGATTATGGCAGGAATAAAATTTGAAATAAATCCAGTGAGTTGTTCTAAAAGTTTTCGGAAAGTGTCAATCAGAATATCTTGAATGTTGGGCATGGCTTGACGTTAATTTTAATAGTTGTTTTGGTTATTTGAAATGGGTAATGCTACGAATTTGTAGTTTCGCTTCCATTTGAAAATGAAGCGGTAAGAGCATTTATAAAATTTCCAACGAATAATTCAATGATAGTTGAAGTATTCCGAATGGTATCAATTTCTGAGACTAATGCCTTTTTCAAATGTTCAGGCACTTGTCCATTGGGTTCCAAGAGCTTAAAAGGATTTTCTTTTTCTATCATTTTTTAGTTATGAGTCTTTTGTTCTGGGTTTTGAGGAGAATCAGAACTAAGTACCCAAAACTTAGAACCAAGGATTAAAATCTAATCATTCCAAAAGAAAAAACTCGCCACTTTCGCAATGATTATACCCCAGAACATGACACCTTCCAGATATATTTTACGAAGTTTCTCTTTTGCTCGTAATAATCTCATTTTCACGGCACTTTCTGAAATATCCAAGGAATCAGAAATTTCTTTGATACTCAAATCATCTTGATATTTCATCATCAAGATTGACTTCTCTTCGGGCAGAATGAGTTTCATTGCCTTGTTCAATTGCTGAGCTTCGAGTTCAGCCATTTCTGCATCATCGTCATCGTCTGGCAAGTCGAAATTTTCATCTAAACCAACTTCGGCGTATTTTTTAGAAACACGAGTTTGGTCAATGCAATAATTGTAAGTGATTGAATATAACCACGTTGAGAATTTGGCGGTTTCTTTATACGAAGAAAGGTTGAGGACTAATTTTAAAAAAATATCGTGGGTAAAATCTTCGGCTTTTGCATCATCTTTGACGAAAGACAAGCACTTACGATACACTTTATCAGAATAGCGGTCATAAAGTTGCTCGAAATACAGATTCTTCTGTGTTTCTATGAAGTGAGCTACTAATTGTTCGTCTGTTAGTTTTTTTACGTTCATAATTTCAGTGAAAAAGCAAATACAACCGACAAAATAACAAAAATATTTTGTTTGACCCTATCTATATGAGTAATTAAATATCAAAATGTGCTTGTAATGAGGAATTTAGATACTATTTGGGCTAAATTGTACGTTCAATAATTAAACGTATTTCATGGAGAGGTGAATAATTATTTAGTGAAAACTGAATTAAAAGTAAAATTGGAGTAAATGTTGAGTAGTTACCGTTTACCAAATAATCAGTATTTTACACAAAAAAGTTTAGCATTATTCTTGTATATTTCATAACTTTAAAGGTGTAAAAAACTAATGAAATCTTAATCTGAAACTTAATGTAAAAGTATTGATTATCCAGTAATTTTGTAGGCAATGAGCGGAATGATTCCAAAATATTATAAACGGAGTAGAGCAAAAGATTCTCTTGTAGGGAATCTTTTCTCTTTTTTAAACAATTTTATGAATACCAAACAGACACCCGAAGAAAAACGTCGTCTTGAAAAAGTGATAAATAAATCGTACGATGTAATTGAAAAATCTGACTACATAAGCCGAGATTTAAGTTGGTTAAAATTTGATGAGCGTGTTCTTGACCAAGCCCGTGACACAAGGAGAAATATTTTTGATAAGCTCAAATTCTTAGCCATTACAGCTTCTAATTTAGATGAGTTTTTCTCCATCAGGATTGGGTCATTGTATAATTATATTGACTTCGGAAAAGAACGAACTGATTATTCTGGTTTAAGAGAAATGCCTTTCAAAAAGACCTTAATGGCGGCTTCACAAGCATTTGTAGATGAATCTTCAAGGCTTTATCGGGAAGAATTAGTGCCTAATTTTGCGGAAAATGGATTCAGAATTGTCAATGTTTCGGATTTGAATGATGAGGAAGATGAGCAAATTGTGGACTATTTCAGTCGCACTATTTACCCAATGCTTACCCCAATGGTTTTTGACCATACACACTCTTTTCCAAGTCTATTAGCCAAAACTTTAATCTTTGGGGTTGTTACAAGAAGCGAAAATGAGCGAAGTGAAAACGGTAAGAATGAAAATCGTAAAATTAGTTTTGTACAAATTCCTCAAAACCTAAAACGCTTTCATATCTTTGAAAGAGAAGACGAAACACTCTTTGTCCCGATTGAAGAAATTATTCGTCATGAAATCTGGAAACTTTATAAAAACGTTGAAATTGAAACGGTTTCATTGTTCAGATTAACCCGAAATGGTGATTTTGATATGGTGGAACACGAAGATTCGGAAACGGATTTTATTGACGAAATCAGAAAGAAAATAAAAGACCGTCGTTTGGGCAGGGTGACGAGAGTTGAGATCGAATCGGGATGTTCGGAATGGATGTTGGAGATGATGTTAAAACGTTGGAAAATTGACAAAAACGGTATTTTTCATAGTGATAATTTGTTGGATTTCACGGCTTTTTGGCAAATTATTAAACATCCAGAATTCAAGTCAAAACAACCCGTTCAAAAATCGCCAGTACCAGCTTTGGGCTTAAACAGTCAAACGCCCGACAATATTTTCGAAGCAATGAATGAGGGCGATATTCTCTTACATCACCCTTACAACAACTTTGAGCCTGTTTTGCAATTGTTGGAACAAGCGGCAGAAGACCCACAAGTGTTGGCAATTAAGATTACATTATACAGAATTTCCAAAAATTCACGCATCGCCGATGCCTTGCTTCATGCAGCAGAAAACGGCAAACACGTTTCAGTTTTGTTTGAAGTGAAAGCCCGTTTTGATGAAGAAAATAACATTCGTGAAGCCCAACGATTATCAAAAGCGGGCTGTTTTGTGATCTATGGAATTCCAGGTTTGAAAACGCACACAAAATTGTTGCAAGTGATTAGAAATGAGGGCGATAAGGTAAAAAGTTACGCTCATTTATCGTCAGGAAATTATAATGAAGACACCGCAAAACTTTATACTGATATTGGACTCTTGACGACGGACGAAGTTTTAACCAGAGATATTTCTGAATTCTTTAATGTCATTACTGGACACTCGCAACCTCATTCCTACGAGCGATTAATTACCGCCCCAAGAGATATGAGGAATCGTTTAGTGGAGATGATTCGGAACGAAGCGGACAATGCACGGGGAGGATTACCGAGTGGTATATGTTTGAAAATCAATTCGTTGCAAGATAAAATCACGATTGATGAACTCTATAAAGCCTCACAAGCGGGTGTGCCTGTGAAATTGATTGTGAGAGGAATTTGCTGTTTACGACCACAACGGAAAGGACTTTCGGATAACATTTCGGTACGGTCAATCATAGGGGATTTCTTGGAACATACTCGGATTTACTATTTTCATAACAACGAAGAGCCAAAGGTTTACGGTGGTTCAGCCGATATTATGGTGCGAAGTTTTGACCGCAGAATTGAGTCACTTTTTGAGATTCATGCCAAGAAAGTGAAGCAGCAAACTGTTCATATTTTGGATTGGAATTTGAAGGATAATGTCAATGCTTATGAAATGCAGGAGGACGGTTCGTATAAACATTGTGCCTCGCCAACGGAATGCGGCACGGAGCCTTTTGATACACAGAAAAAATTCTTTAAGGTTTCGATGAAAGAAGTCATGCAAGCGAAATTATTTGAGCAAGTTGAGGAGGTTTTGGAGGTGGAAGAGGCTCATGTTTAGTACTGAAAAAAGTTAGACCACGGATAACACGGATTAGGCAGATTTACACAGATTTTTTGTAAAATTATCCGTGTAAATCTGTTTAATCAGTATCATCCGTGGTCTAATTATTATATTTACGAAGTAAATTTATAGCGTTTTAATTTTAACTATGAAGAATTTATTTTTTTATTACTTTCTGCTTATGACGACAACATCATTCTCTCAAAAATTTGATATTGAAGGACATCGAGGTTGCCGTGGTTTGATGCCCGAAAATACTATTCCCGCCTTCAAGAAAGCTCTTGATTTGGGTGTAACTACCTTAGAATTAGATGTTTGTATTTCTAAAGATGGGCAAGTTGTGGTATCGCACGAGCCGTATATGAATTCCCTTTTTTGCTCAAAACCTGATGGTTCGCCCGTGACGAAGGCGGATGAAAAAGTGCTTAATTTATTTACGATGCCCTACTCAGAAATCAAAAAGTATGATGCTGGAATTCGGGGAAATATTCTTTTTCCAGAGCAACAAAAAATGGCAACCTTTAAACCTCTTTTGCGGGATATGTTGAAGGATTGCGAGAAGTACATTAAACTTAATAATTTACCAAAAGTTCATTACAATATTGAAATAAAATCGGAGGAAGAACAGTATGGAATTTCTCAGCCTAAAACAGTTAAAGAATTTTCTGATTTGGTGTATCAAGAAATCATCAGACAGATTTCTCCTGATAGAATAATTTTACAGAGTTTCGATTTTAATGTGCTTAAATATTGGCATTTACAGATGAATGAAGGGAAATACAAGAAAGTAAGATTGGCGGCTTTGGTAGAGAATGAAATGGTGGATAATACCTTGGCAAGTCTGGGTTTTAATCCCGATATTTTTAGTCCGTATTATAAAAATTTGATTAAGAGAAGGGTAGATATGTGTCATGATAAAGGCATAAAAGTTGTGCCTTGGACAGTGAATGAAATCGTGAATATGAAGGAAATAAAAGCCCTTGGTGTTGATGGGTTAATTACTGATTACCCAAATCGTTTTTTTGGGATGAAATAATATGGAAGAAATACCTGAACATACCATTATTTACACCCGTCCCACTGACCATCTTTTATTGTTGTTGGGTGGTTTGGGTTCTTCGTTATACATGATATTTTTCTTAGTTCAGACTGAGTATCTCTTGGGATTTTTATTCGTTGGGTTGTCTATCTTTCTGATTTACAGATATATACAAACTTCAAAGCCTCAGCCAAAATTGATTTTGAGTCAGGATGGAATTCAAATTATTGGACAGCCGTTTGTTTCATGGGCGATGGTTCATGGTTTGCAATTACGCCCAGATATCAAGGGCAATAACTATTCTGAAACCTTTGTTTTTACGAACAATGGACGAATTCAAGAAATTCCGATTCCTAAATTATC
>JAYUIP010000372.1:0-6900 GCA_043765945.1 Arcicella sp. | reverse complement strand
ATATCTTCATCAATTTGGTTTTGAACGGTTGAAATTAGTCCGCAACGATAACCCAAATCTCTGAATAAACGGAACAATAGCATCACCGTTGTCGTCTTTCCATTTGTCCCTGTGATACCCACTAATTTGAGTTTCTTGGAAGGATTATCATAAAATTCAGCAGCCATATATCCCAATGCTTCTGCCGCATCAGGTACTTGCAAAAACGTGATATTTTTAGGTTTATTCTCAGGTAAATCCTCACACAGAATTGACGTTGCACCCATGTCAATTGCTTTCTGGATAAAAGTATGTCCATCCACTTGTGTGCCTTTCAAAGCCACAAACATAGAACCTGCGGTCACTTTTCGAGAGTCAATAATAATTTCAGAAACCGTCACTTCGGAATTCCCGATGATGGTTTTCTTTTTGATATTTGCGGTAAGTTGAGATAATGTTTTCATTGTCTTGTAAATAGAGACCCTCGATGGATGGCGGGGGTTGGGGTTAATCCTTTGGCATTTTTTTACATACGTCACTATGTATATTGTTATTGCGAGGTACGAAGCAATCTGTTGGATTGATGCGAGTGAGTTTAAATGTCTTTGCCTGTAAGCTAACAGATTACTTCGTTCCTCGCAATGACAACTAATTCACACCTCGCAATGACAATTCGTACTTCGCAATGACTCCATAAATATTTTCGCAAATTTATTCTAATAAACCTGCTTCGCCTTCAAATCAGTAATCAATTTCGAATCAATCAGAAAAGTATGTTTTTCACCCGCACCTGCCTTGATGTAGAAATTTAATTTTAAAGGAGTATCCAAAGAACCCTTCTGAATTTTGATGCTCATGGGTCTATCCACACCACTTTTTTCCGATTGTTTTTCGATATTTTCGATGTCCTGTTTGCTGAATTCCTTCTTACCAACCACTGCACTATTGGTCAGTGTCAATTCAGCAATTAGCTTTTCGTTATTTTGCAATTTTCTACTTAATGAATAAAATATGCCCATTTCAGAGATGTCTTTTTTATTTTTAGAGTCTGATAATTCGTTATCTGCATCATCAAATCCGTTTGAATAAAAGCCTACGTTCGTGACAGTTACATGAATTTTGTTATCCAAAATATTCAAGATATCGTCCGTTTCCTTCAACTCGCCTTGCAGTTCGTTTACTTCCGCTTTTTTGATGGCAACGTTACTTTCCAAATCTTGAATAGCATTTCTTTGATAAGTAATAATACTGTCTTTTTCTTGCAAAATCTTTTGAAAATCAGCAATTCTTACTTCGTATTCCCCAATGGTTTTGGTCATTTGAGCTTGTAAACGAGTTTTATCCACTGACAATTGAGCAATTTGCTTTTTCAACAATGCCATCATCGTTTCCTGTTCATTATCATCTCGGGCATTTTGTTGCGTATAAACTCGCTCCAATTTGGCTTGAAGGGCATCAATTTTCTTTTGCTTTTCTTGAATATTGGTTCGGTTATCTTTAATATCATCTCTTAAACGGACAAGGTCAGTATTGATAGCCTTGATTTCCTCGGCATTCATTTGAATCTGACTTACCGTCAAATCAGTCTTTTTATTTTGACCGAATTGCGTATAAAACAAGTAAAGTACGCCCATTAATAAAAGACCAAGCAAACCATTTCGCAACCAAGATTGATTGGCGTTATCCGAATTATTTTCAGATGAATTTTGAAGTGATGACATTGTAAGTAGGGGTTAGTTTTTAAATATGTAACAAGATTTAAAATAATTGGAACTCAGATGACGCAGATGCTTTGCAACACAGATTCAAGAGGATTTTTTCTGTTGAATCATGATTTTTTTGCTAATAAATTGAATGAGTGTGACGAAAATGTTTCGAGATAAAAATTCTCTTAAATCTGCGTTGCCGAAGGCATCTGCGTCATCTGCGTTCCATGATCAATCTAAAAATCAGTTTAATAATAAGCCGATATTTCTGTTTCTGATGGTTGTTGCTCCTGGTGGAACGGACTGGCTTGTTACTTTTCCTGCCCCTTTGAAAGATACCTTAAAACCTTTATTTTCAAGGACATACAAGGCGTTCTTTAACGTCATTCCTCTGGTATCTGGCACCGTACTTTTTGGATTTTGTCGGGTTTGATATTCCAAAATACCACCATCCCCTCGCACCACTGACCAGCCTTCGTTGGTTGGCACTTTTTCAACTTGAAACTCTTCACAAATCGTCTTAATATCCGATGTATGAACCACTTGCTTTTTGGTGGCAAATTGTCTGGCATCGGGATTTTTAGTGTTCAATAATTTGTGCATTCTGATGTCGCAGGCATAAATTTTATCCGCAATTTCCTTGAAAACAGGAGCTGATGCTTCTGCCGCAAAAAGGGCTTCTTGCTTCACGCCACGGGGATTATCAATCATCACGACGATACTATATTTTGGAGCATCAGCGGGAAAATATCCAATGAAAGAAGTGTAATATATTCCCTCACGATAACGTCCGTTAATTAACTTTCGAGACGTTCCAGTTTTACCCGCAATTTTATACAAATCGTTCTTAATATTCATGGCAGTTCCTCTTTCTACTACGCCTTCTAACATTTTTCTTACTTTCGCCAAAGTTTCTTTACTACATAAAGGTTCATCATATTTTACTTGTGAAATCTGATAATCATCCTCTATTTTGTCCGCAATCTTGGTATGTTTCACAATGATTGGTTGAACCCATTTTCCATCGTTTGCAATGGCATTATAAAACGTCAACATTTGAAGAGGCGTAAGCGAAGTTCCATAACCAATTGAATTCCAAGGCATTGCCGTAATATCTCCAACTCTTGGCGTATTAATTACGGGTATTGCATCGGGGCGTAATTGAAAATTCAAGGGTTCATCTAAATGAAATTCGTGCAGTTTTTTGTAATATTCTCCTTCACGTCCACCAAAATATCTTTGCATTAATTTTGCCGTTCCCACGTTTGAGGATGTTTCAAAAACTTGTTGGGCTGAAATCGTGCCGTGTACTTTTGTGTCTCTCAGTAATTTATTGCCGATTATTAAAGTACCGTCACCCGTGTGTACCCATTCTTCATTTTTAAGTCCGCCAAACTCCATCATTGCCACCATTGAAGGTAATTTAAAGACTGAACCAGGGTCAGAAAGTCCTAAAACAGCATGATTAAGAACTTCTGCAAATGCCAAGGTATCTCGCAAACGACTCAAATTTGTCATGGCTTTTATCTCGCCCGTTGCCACTTCCATCACCACCACACAACCTTTATCGGCACTCAATTGGCGAAGATGTTTCATCAAAGAAGTCTCAGCAACGTCTTGAATATTTACGTCAATGGTGGTGTGAACATCCACGCCCGCCACGGGAATTGATTCCTCTCCGCCATCAATCGGTCGCCAACTTCCTCCCACAATTTTCTCAAAAATTCCTCTGCCATTTATTCCTGCCAATTGACGATTGAAACTGTTTTCAATCCCAACTTTCTCGGTCTCTCTTTTATACCCAATCGTTCTGAAACCCATCTTCCCGAAGGGATTATAACGTTCATTAGTCTTTTCAAAAACTACGCCACCTTTGAACTTCCCGTTCCTAAAAATGGGCCAAGTTTCCATGGCTTTTCGTTGTTGGAAATTGATTTTCCTTTCGTTCAAACGGATATAACTTACTTTATCTCGACGAGCTAAATCAACCATGGAATAATAATCTTTCCAATCTTTATCTCCGTAAAAATTAGCTAAAAGATGGCATAAAGAATCAATTCCATCGTCGTAAATCTTCGTATTTCCCTTATTAATTCTTGAAACGAGCGGGTCGAATCCTAATTTATATTTTGGTAGAGATGTGGCTAATAAACTCCCATCGGCAGCATAAATATTACCTCTCACTGCATCCACAATCCGTTTTTTAACATAAACTCGCTTTGCTTTATCTCTCCATTTTACACCTTCAATTGTTTGTAGTTTTACGATACGGTAAACAATCCCCCCCGCAAAGAGGAGGATGAACAAAAACATAAGGCGAACCCTAAATATGATGTCTCTTTTTATGTTCATTTATCTTAAGGGTTTATTCAAGGCATGAGATTGGGCGTCCCCCTAAGTCATGCCATGAATAGTGTTTCCTAATCCTTAACTACAATCTTCGTTGGCGGGGTTTTGTTCTCTTGCAAACCCATCGGAGCTACTCTCTTTATTATTTCTGATTGCTTTCCTGCCTTCATAAAATCAGCTTTTTTAGTAGTATAATCCGCTCTTTGTTCTTCCACTTCTGCCTTCATTTTATCAATTTTGTGAATGAGACTTTCAGCATTTAATGAGGAAATAATATAAATGACAATTAAACCCGAAATCCAAATCACATATCGCAATTGGGAAGCTGGAAATTTGCCACCCAAAATTTTATCCATGTTAAAAACACGATCGAAAAAAGCGAATATCCCCTTACTCGGACGGTAAGTTGCGGAACTTCTATTCTTATTTTTTGATACGTTTTTTGCCATGACAATCAATGATAGAATGAGTGAATGATATAATAAGGAAATACACTTACTTAGGTTACGCACCACGTTCATCATTCTATCACTCACTCATTGATAAAGTCGCTACTCTCAACTTTGCACTGCGACTTCTATTATTACTTGATAATTCTTCTGGGGATGCTTCAATGGGCTTTCTGGTGATGCCTTCCAAGGGTTTTGTTACCGTTCCAAAAACGATATCTCTGTCCATTTCGCCCTTGAAATTACCCGCTTTGATATAATTTTTTACTAATCTATCTTCCAAAGAATGAAAGGTCATTATTACTACTCTACTTTCTGTATCTTTCAGTAAATCAGGTACTTGCTCTAAAAATTCTTGAATAACTTCCAACTCTTGATTAACCTCAATTCGGATGGCTTGGAAGACTTGGGCGTAATATTTAAACTCCTTAAATTTTGGAGCAAATTTATCCAAAACTGCCTTGAGTTCGCCCGTTGTTTTGATGGGATTATTCATCCTTGCACTCACAATGCCACCCGCAAGGGTTTTAGCATTTTTTACTTCGCCATACATTCCTAAGATTTTATGGAGTTGGGCTTCTGGATATTCGTTAATAATCGTGAAGGCTGAAACCTCGGATTTTTGATTCATCCGCATATCCAAATCTCCTTCAAAACGAGTTGAAAATCCACGAGTGGGTTCATCAATTTGGTGGGATGAAATACCAAAATCTGCCAAAATTCCGTCCACTTTTTTTATGCCGTATAATCGAAGATATTTTTTGATATTTCTGAAATTGGCTTCTATGAAGGTAAAGCGTTTATCGTCAGCAAAGGCAAGGGAATTTTGTTTGGCATCGGGGTCTTGGTCGAAGACAATGAGTTTGCCGTTTTCGCCCAAACGTTCAAGAATTGCTTTTGAGTGACCTCCTCCGCCAAAAGTTACGTCCACATAAACACCATCAGGGCGGATATTTAGCCCTTCAAGGCATTCTTGAAGCATAACGGGAAGATGATACAACTCGGGGGAAGTCATTTCTGTGGTTTTTTTTAGTAAGGATTTGGTGAACGGGAACAAAGTAAAGTATCATTTTAATACGCTACTTTTTGATTCACATTATCCATATCTTTCTTTAAATAGCTGTACTATTCGCAGAACAAAGATGAATAACTTAAATCAAAAATTATCAGTCTAAAACTTGACACTTTACTTTGTTCACGTTTACACACAAATTTATGGATAAAATCCTAAAAATGTGATAGGTTCTTGAAAATTGTGAGAATGGGGGATTTAAAAAGCCAAGTCCACCTATTTTTGATAGGCAAACTTGGCTTAAAAGCTACTTGAAACTTATTAAAAACTCAAATAATTATTCTTCCAATTTCCAATATTGAAAACCGCTTTGGTAGTTTAAATTTACTAATTGAAGTTGAGCAGCATTATTAACCGAAGGCACTTGCACGGTTTTAATCACGTTATTGGGATAAACGGTTTTGGCTTTTATGATAAATTTACCTTGACCAACTCCCTCAAAAGCAAACAATCTGTTGATAGGATTACTCTCGCTTCCATATTGTTGGATATTGAAAGGGGCGTTTACATAATGATCCCAAACTTTGTTGGAGTTTATATTTTTGATGTTGTAATATCCTGCATTGTTGTACAATAATTGAAACACTTGTTTGTTGTTACTGCTTTTAAGATATTGCTGTTTTATCAATGCAGCATCGGCAGTTGAGCCATTTTCTACTTCTGCATATTTTCCTGACCCTTCATTATAAAGATGAAAGAAGGTTTCGGGAATGAAGTATTGATTTTGAGGCGATGCTCCGCTGAGATAACCATAATAAGCTATTTTACGGTTTGAATTAACATCAAAAAGCGTTGGAAAATCCTTATCATTGGCAATATACGGTTTGTTGTACCATGTGTGTTGATCAGTAATATTCCAAAGCGTAACCCCAAATTGCTTACTTGGATTTACGGTTGTTCTGTATTTATTAACCACAAATCTGGCTAAATCATACTGCTTCCATTGTTCGGCATAATTATATAATGGAGCACTTGATACGTTTTTATCCATTCTAAAATCTAATTCAGAAATATGAATATCAAAGAAGCCGTTACTTAATTGTGAAGCCTGATCAATTGCCAAAGTTACTCCACTTGTGGTGGTGGGACGGTCAAAACCTTGGGCGGGATTATCATTGATAAGTAAATGAAATTGTAGACCTATTCCATCTATGGGGTAATTATTGTTTTTTAACCACAAACATAAATTATAGATAGCATTTCTTTTATTGGGAAAAGATTCTTGGTCATAATCGTTATAAAACAGTTTAATGTTTGTCGTGCCATTCAAATTATCCGCATCACGAGCCCACTTGAAACAACGACCAATAAAATGTTTGAATTCATCATCAGAAGCGTACAGATT
>JAYUIP010000371.1:0-2428 GCA_043765945.1 Arcicella sp. | reverse complement strand
ATAATGCGGAACTCGAAAAGAAATCAACTACTACTCATACTGTTCTAAATATCAACACTTTACCTTATCAATACGCCACGGCTTAATGGGATATTCACCAAAAGAAATCATCAAAGTAATAGAAGAAAATGGTTGGTATCTTGACAAAATTAGAGGTAGCCATCACGTTTATAAAAATGATGAACTACAAAAATCGGTACCTGTACATGGAAAAAGGGATTTAGGGAAAGGATTATTTTACAAAATATTGAAACAATGTGATATTGATAGAGAGGAGATTTAGGATTTATAATCTGTGTTTCTTTGCCACATTTTGAAAGTAAATTGAGATTTTATGAATTGATAAAATATACAAATAAGAAAATGCTTACATCACATATTCAATACATCACAGACACAACAGGGCGTAAATTAGTCCAAATGCCAATAGAAGATTGGGATTTGCTTCAAGAAAAAGTCATTAGATATGAACAACTTTTGAAGGTAAAACAAGACTTAAAAGCATCATTCGGTGAAATTAAACAGATGCAGCAAGGGAAATTGAAAAAAATATCCTTAAAAGAAGCTCTTAATGTTTGATGTCGTCCCTACGCCGAGATTTTTAAGACAAGTTAAAAAACTCAAAAAGAAATACAAATCATTAGTCAGTGAACTGATAGAATTTGAAGACTCCTTATCTGAAAATCCAAATCAGGGAACAGATTTGGGCAATAATACTTATAAAATTAGACTTGCCATTGAAAGTAAAAATAGTGGTAAAAGTGGTGGTGCAAGGATAATTACCTACGTTATTACAGAACAAAAAGAAGTATATCTGGTAAGTATTTACGACAAATCTGAAATTTCGACCATTAAAGATAGTGATATTAAAAAACTGATAAAAGAAGTTAGAGATAATTTTGAGTGAAGCAACCTTTTGAATTGAATGGGAATTATATAATTGATTATCAGATAGTTATGAATAAAATTATTCGAATATGTGTCCGACTACTTTTCTAAATTATAAATAAATGAAGAATAAACTACTTTTATTTTTACTTATTGGTATTTCTACAAATACTTTTTCACAAAAAATATTCAGAAATATTATACTTCCATTTGAAGCCAAAACCAGAAATGGTGATTATAAAGGAGATAGTGATACGTTATACACCACCATAGGAAACAATACTTTTGTAATAACCCCAAAAGGCAAATTATCATGGGGAACGAATAGAAATAACTCAATTCAGTTAAAAACAGGTATGAATATTGAATCTGCCTACCTTCATAAATTTAAGGATATATTATTCGTTTTTTATACAGAGTATGATGGTGAAGATGCAACAAGTAGAGTTGAAAAAATTAACCTTAATACAGGTAGAAGAATTTGGAAATCAGAAATTTTGGGATTCAATTTAGGTTTACCTTATATCGTTAATAATTTTGCTTATGTAACCACAATTGGTCGAGTGGGTAAGTTAGATATGAAAAATGGGGGTTACATATACAATTTTAATGGACTTTATGATAATCAAAAAGAGTCATTCAATAGTTTTGATACAATAATTTTTAAAAATAATTCAACAATTTTTATATCCAAAAATTGGAAATCTAAAAGAGTAGATAGCTTAATTGTAAATGAAAAAACATTGAGTACAATCATTAAGAAGTAATTAATAATCATAAAATGAACATAAAAAAATACACAAAAACCTTAATAGTCAGCGGAGTAGCGATTGTTGGTTTATCGTTGGCATCGTTCACCGACCCAGGCGAACGCTTTTTTGATATTGCCAAAAACTTGGATATTTACGCCACCCTTTTCAAGGAATTGAACCGCTATTATGTGGATGAAATCAATCCAAACAAGACCGTAAAAACGTCTATTGATGCGATGTTGAAGTCTTTTGACCCTTACACCGTCTATTATGCCGAGGACGACATTGAGGATTATATGACCATGACTACGGGCAAATACAACGGCATTGGTATCGTTACGGGCAACCGCAACGGACGCATCACGATTATGCTCATCGACGAAGGCACGCCTGCGGAAAAAGCGGGCTTGAAAATTGGCGATGAAATTGTGAAAGTGGATGGCGTTGATTTGAAATCTAAGAAAGGAATTGACCCTGGCAAGTTGATTAAGGGACAAACAGGTACGTCCGTAAAATTGACCGTGAAACGCTACGGAACGGATAAATTGGAGGATGTTGCGGTTACTCGTGACGTGGTAAAACTCAAAAATGTACCTTATTATGGCATGATTAATGACGAAGTGGGCTATATTGATTTAAAGGATTTTACGGGTACTGCCTCCAAAGAAGTGCGTCAGGCTTTCACGGATTTGAAGGCAAAAGGCATGAAAAAATTAATCCTTGACCTTCGTGAAAATCCAGGTGGATTGTTGAATATGGCAGTGGATATTTGTAACGTTTTCTTGCCA
>JAYUIP010000370.1:0-2432 GCA_043765945.1 Arcicella sp. | reverse complement strand
CTGTTTGTATTCCTCATCTTTTTACGAAAAAACAAGACATCGAAATCATGGGATTTTGGTCGGCAGTTTTGGCTTGGGGACAACGCAAAACCATTATCAATAAGTGTAAAGAGTTGATTCAATTAATGGATAATTCTCCCTACGATTTTATGGTCAATCATCAAGATTCTGACTTGAAAAGGATGGTGAATTTTAAACATCGTACTTTTAATGATACTGATACGCTGTATTTCATTGCTTGGTTTAAAGATTTTTATACCCTTCATGAGAGCTTGGAAGAAGCTTTTTTAATTGAAAATTTAGAAATTGAGATAAATACCAGACAAAACCTAATCGTTTTTCACGACCGATTTTTTAACTTAGAAGATTATCCCGAACGAACCCGCAAACACATTGCCACACCCATTAGAAATTCGTCTTGTAAACGCATTAATATGTTTTTAAGATGGATGGTTAGGCAGGATGACAAAGGAGTGGATTTTGGCATTTGGACAAATTTAAAACCCTCAAAATTGATATGCCCTTGCGATGTTCATGTGGACAGGGTGGCACGACTTTTAGGACTTATTCAAAGACCAAAACCTGATTGGCAAACCGCCGTTGAATTGACTGAAAACTTAAAACAACTCGACCCAAACGACCCTGTAAAGTATGATTTTGCCCTTTTTGGGTTGGGCGTTGAAGGGGAAATGTAGGTTGGAGATTAGGAATTGGTTATTGGGGATTAGTTGTCGATAGAATACTCACGGCATGACTTTGAGTCATGCCATGAGTAATAGATAAAGTACAAAGAAATGAAAATTACCAAAGAACCTTTTGGACAATTTACTGAATATGTCCTGACGAACCCTGAAACGGGTGAATCACTTTATATTTTGCCAGAATACGGTGGAATTATTCGTAAAATGACTTTGCACAAAAACGGTCATTTGCATCATGTAATTGATGTTGCTAATAATTCAGAACAACTTTTAAAAACCATGAAAGCGTATCCTTCTGCTCATCTTTTTCCTTGGGGGAATCGGGTGAGAGATGGGAAATATAGTTTTCAAGGTACTGATTATCAGTTATCTATCAATGAAATTGGCTTTAATAATGCCATTCATGGTTTTGTGAGTTTTGCTGATTTTGAAGTTGTTAAAGAAGAAGTGAATGAGGTGGAAGCCATTCTGACCATAAGGTATAATTATAAAGGCACCCAATTCGGCTTTCCCTTTCCTTTTACCTTAGATATTCAACATATTTTTAGTTCTGATGAAGGATTGGAGATTAATTATACCATCAAAAATACGGGTGCAAAAGATATGCCGATGGTGTTGGGTTGGCATCCATATTTCAAAATTGAAGGAGAAACTGCCGATGATTGGCAAATAGATTTTCCTGCAACGCATCAATACAAATCTGACAATCAAATGATTTCGGCTAATAAGGTTGAAGTAGATTTTAAAGGGAATATGGAATTGAAAGGAAGAACCTTGGATGCCGTTTTTGCGGTTGAACCTTCCAGTAAAGTTGAAGCAAAATTGTATTCTCCTAAAAAGAATATGACCATAAATGTATGGCAGGAAGGCTTGAAAGGTGGTTTTGCTTACATGGTTGTCTATACTCCCGATGCCAGAGATTGCATTGCGATTGAACCCATGACGGGCAATACGGATGCTTTTAATTCGGGCGACGGCTTATTGACTTTGGAAGCAGGGAAGACCTTTGAGATTGGTTGTGGGGTTTATATTTCGTAACCCCACAACATAATTCTATACCAAAGGCAAAGTAAAGTAAAACGTACTTCCCACGTCCTGCACGGTATCAAACCAAATGCTGCCTTTTGAATTATCAACCACCCACTTGGCAAGGGCTAATCCAACGCCCGTTCCTTCGGCTTTGGTTGAAAAATCTAACATAAAAATCTTACTGGCATTTTCTTTTAAAACACCCGTTCCATTATCGGTGATACTGAACGTAACTGCCTCTGTATTGATTTCTACCTTGATTTTGATGTTTGGCTTTCTTTCAGAAGGGACGGATTGTATGGCATTCATCAAGAGGTTATTGATGATATTTCCCGTTAATTGTCTATCTCCCCACACCATCACAGGCTTCTGAGGGACATCTTTTGAAAGATTAATTTTCTTATTTTCCGAATATAAATTTACCACTTTATTTACTTCATGAATAAAATCAAAAACCTCACGTTTTGGTACAGGCAAACGGGCAAAATCTGAGAATGAATTAGCAATGTATGATAAATTATCAATTTGTCCCGTCAATGACTCAATTTGATCTTTAATTTGGGCAGTATCAATGGTTGCACCTCTTGAAAGTTTATGTTGCAATAATTGCAGCGACAACTTCATGGGTGTAAGTGGATTTTTGATTTCGTGAACTACCTGTTTTGCCATTTGTTGCCAAGCCGATTGTTTTGTTGTGTCTGC
>JAYUIP010000369.1:0-2432 GCA_043765945.1 Arcicella sp. | reverse complement strand
TAAAAAAAATAAGTACCTAATCCCTTTCATTTTAGTAACAAGCCTGTTTTTCCTGTGGGGAATTTCAAATAATCTTACGGGAATTCTGATTCCTCATTTGAGAAAAGCTCTGTTACTTACCAATACGCAATCTACATTTGTGGATACAGCCGTTTATTTGGCTTATTTTCTCGCCGCCATTCCAGCGGGTTGGATTATCAACAAATACGGATACAAAATCGGAATTATTGCGGGATTATTGGTATTCAGTTTGGGGGCTTTTCTGTTTGTTCCTGCGGCAAATACTCGCACATTTGAAATCTTTTTATTAGGACTTTTTATCATTGGCTGTGGACTCACCATCCTCGAAACGGCTGCCAATCCTTATGCCACAAAATTGGGTAATCCAGAAGGAGCATCCACTCGTTTGAATTTAGCCCAATCTTTTAATGGTTTAGCGGCTTTTTTAGCCCCAATGATTGGAACTTTGTTCATTCTTTCGGGAAAAGAATATACCACTGAACAGCTTTTAATTATGCCAGAGGTTGAAAAAATAGCGTATCTGACCGCTGAAGCTGCTTCTGTGAAAATGCCTTACATAATTTTAGGCATCTTTCTCTTGGTCTTGTCCATCATTTTTATGGTATTAAAATTTCCAGAATTTAAAGATGAAACAAAAGAGAATGCTTCGGGAAGTATCGGAAATGCGTTGAAACAAAAGCATTTAGTTTGGGCAATTATTGCTCAGTTTTTCTACGTGGGTGCCCAAGTTTGTGTAACGAGTTTCTTCGTGAGGATGGCAATTTCGGGAGGTGGCGTGGATGAAAAAACGGCTGGATATTACTTGGGAATCTATGGGTTATTATTCATGGCAGGTAGGTTTATCGGGACAATTATCATGCGTTATATTGAACCCGCAAAATTGCTTTCTATCTACGCTTTATTGTGTATTTTGTTCAGTTTTATTGCCATATATGCGGAAGGGAAAAACGTGGTTTTGGCATTGGGAGGCTTAGGTTTTTTTATGTCAATCATGTTTCCAACGATATTTTCATTAGGAATTAAAGACCTAAACGAAAACACCAAACCTGCTTCTTCTTTGATTGTGATGTCTATTATTGGGGGAGCCATTTTTCCAGTAATTATGGGTAAGATTATTGACAATTATGGAAACGATATTCAAAAGGGTTATATCGTTCCGTTGATATGCTTTCTTGTGGTGTTGTTTTTCGGAATTAAGGGGTATCAACCCAAAAATCAAACTTTAAATTGAAGAACATAATGAACTACAACACAAACTATCCGTCCATCAATGACCTTATCAAAAAAGCCAAAAAGCAAATTCCACGATTTGCTTTTGAGTACTTGGATGGCGGTTGTAATGAGGATATAAACCTAATAAAAAACACCGCTGAACTGCGAGAAGTTGAGCTAAGACCAACCTATTTGAGCGAGCATATTAGTTCAGATATGAAAACTGAATTATTTGGTCACGTTTATGATGCCCCTTTTGGCATTGCTCCCATCGGTTTACAGGGTTTATTGTGGCCTAATGCTCCCGAAATCTTGGCAAAAGCGGCTCGTGAACACAACATTCCCTTTGTGTTAAGTACCGTTAGCACGTCAAGCATTGAGCGAATTGGCGAAATTACGGAAGGTAAATTTTGGTTTCAATTGTATCACCCCGCCGAGAACTCGCTACGAGATGATATTCTTGACCGAGCCCAAGCCGCAGGATGTGAGGTTCTTTGCATTTTGTGTGACGTTCCCAGTTTTGGCTTTCGTCCGAGAGACATTCGGAATGGATTGGCGATGCCTCCCAAAATGACGGTGAGCAATATGCTTCAAATTTTTGGGAAACCAGAATGGGCATTGAAAACCCTTTATCATGGACAGCCAGGTTTTGCCAATTTAGAAAAATACATGCCTAAAGGACTCAACATGGGGCAGTTAGGGGCGTATATGAACAAAACTTTTTCAGGAAGAGTAAACGAAGCAAAAATATCAGCCATTAGAGATAGATGGAAGGGCAAATTGGTTTTGAAAGGCGTTGCCAGTGAGGTAGATACGGAAATGGCAATCAAATTAGGGTTGGATGGAATCATCGTTTCTAATCACGGTGGACGACAATTAGATGCGGGACAATCTGCCATTAAATCCCTCAATCCAATTATTAAAAACTACAAAGATAAAATCAAGATTATGATGGATAGCGGCTTACGTTCGGGTCCAGATATTGCCCGAACCTTAGCCAGTGGAGCAGAATTCACGTTTTTGGGTCGCACTTTTATGTATGGCGTTGCTGCTTTGGGTAATGAAGGGGGCAATCACACGATTAGTTTACTTAAAACACAATTACACCAAATCATGGATCAATTATGTTGCGAGCGAGTGGAAAATTTTGATAGGTTTTTGGTGAAGTGAATTAATAAGTTGGGTTTATTTTGAAATAT
>JAYUIP010000368.1:0-6911 GCA_043765945.1 Arcicella sp. | reverse complement strand
CACTTCGGGGTCGGAAATCTCCTCCTGAGAGTGTCCAATAATCTAAATTTTTACCAATGTTATTTGTTGAATTAAAATCCCAGTGGATATATGGTTTTAAGGTGTCATCTCTAAAATTTACCGTGTAATTAATTGATAATGAATTAGTTGTATTTCCCCGATTATCAGTTGCCCTTGCAGTGAAGATATAATTTTTCGGTAAAACATCTTTCCATAAAAACTGATATGGTGCTGTTGTTTTCTCTCCAATTTTCGAGCCATTAGCAAAGAATTCAACCTTTGTAATTGTGCCATCAGCATCAGTTGCGTCGGCAGAAATCAAGACTTTGGTACTGTCCGCATAATTTTCACTAATACCTCCACCTGCCACTGGTGAGGTTATGTTAATGATAGGATTCTGGACTTCTTCAACTGTAATTTCGTCCATGTACGTGAAAGTATAACCGTTTTCAATATAATTGAAAATGAGGTAATAAACGCCAGAACGTGGAACGGTGAAAGTTTTAATTATTTCTGCAAAAGACGTACTCGAAGGAGAACGTTGTGATACAAAATTTACCGTTCCAACAAGTGAGCGAGTTTGATTCAAGCCAACGGTCATCAACCTATCTGCCGAACCACTTTGACTGTAAGTTTTGAAAACGAGCGTGTATGTTTTACCAGTTTGTAAATTAATTCCTGGCGAAGCTACATAATTGCTGTCGGATGGAAGTTTCATGCGTAAACCACCCTCTGAGTTCATACCAGCATTGTTATACCATTTCCAGTCGTGAGCACCAGATGGAGAAACTAACCGCCAACCATTTGAACTATTTGTAAAAGATTCGGTGAAAGGAATACTGAGAGGACTTTGAGCGAAAGAATAATTATAAGAAAATAACGTTAATATTGATAAAAAAATGGATTTCATAAAGATAATTTAACATGTTTAAAAGAGTATTTCAGTATGGCATTTTCTGTCTAACACAATGATACAAAATTTTGTTTGAAAAACACAAATTTTGGCTTTCTGGATTATAGTTGTTAATTTTGTAATCCAATTTTTATATTAAAATTGATTTCATTTATTTGTTACCTCTTATTTAAAAACAAATATGCAGATTCAATTCATTCTTAACTAACGAGTAATTATAACACAGTGCAATATTTAACTTGCTGACTTCCAGTAATTTAAATCGTTTAAGTTGCTTTTTCATTATGATTTTTAAAAGTGTTTTTGTACCCGTATTTTTTGCCCTTGTTAATTTAATTAATCCTTCATCCGACGAAAAAGCCAATACTGGTACTGCTTCGTTTTATGCAAAAAAATTTGAAGGAAGGCGTACTTCAAGCGGACAACGTTACCGAAGTTCATCCCACACCGCCGCCCATCGCACTTATCCCTTTGGCACTTTATTAGAAATTACAAATCATGACAATGGCTTGAAAACCATCGTTAGAGTAAACGATCGTGGACCTCACGCCAAAACTCGTTTAATTGATTTATCGTATTCTGCTGCCAAAGATTTGGGATTGATAAACTCGGGAACTGCCGATGTTACGTTGAAAGTAATTTCAATGGGTAAATTATCTGAAATCCAAGAAGTTGAAGACGAAGTAAACATTGAAAAAGATAAGTCAGAAACTTCAACTGCCAATATTTTTCCAACATTCAAGTCAGATATTTTACTGAAAAAACATCAATATATGAATGTGGTGAAACAATTGGATGGTAGTTCAAAAATTGTTTATTCGGATACTCGTCAAAAATAGTTGTGATTTTGAGTTGTGCGTTAAAAACATTAACTCACAATTTAACGAATGGTTACGTAACTCCCTTTCACCCAACGCCCCGCTCCAATTCGATAAAAAGTATCTTTTTCTTCAAAAACCGTAACGAGCGTATTGGCTTTTAATTTCTCTAAACTCGCAAAATTTGTACCTGCCCCCGCCCGAACATTTACGCCCTCATAATTAATAATTCCTTTTCTTTGAGGTGTTGCAAAAATCAAATAATCAGAACTTACCCAACCGCCTGTATTCAGTTTAAACCAAACATTCGTTTGTTCAATAAGCGTAACTTTTGTACCCGTTTTGATTTTGGATAATGAAGGAAAAGTTGTCCCTGGACCAGACCTTACATTCAAATCTACGGGCGAATTTGTGGTGGCGGTCATCGGGAAAATATTGGTTGGTGTAACGGGCGTATCGTTGGTTTTGAAGTGAATATTTAGTTGCCTCAGGACGTTTTCAATATGATTTGCCCACGTCATTTGGGGCATATTTATCACTGCAGGCACACCCGCAAAAAGCAATCCCACTACTTTATTTTGTTCATTAACCACCACAGAACCAGAGTCGCCCGAATTACTAAAAATGGCGTTTTTGGTAGTATCAGGCACAATTACCATTTGATGTTGAAACATAATTGAAGTTCCTTGAATGGCAGTTGTGGCATCAATTCCATCAATAATTCCGTAGGTTAATTCAGTGGTTCGTCCTCGCTTGCGAACCTTCATCCCTAAGGTTGCTTTGGCTGAACCCGCAATCTTCCCAATTCCTAAAATTTCTTCGGCAAATGGTCGGTCACTTTGATATTCAATCACAGCTGCGTCCACCAAAGGATTAATGGCAAACCGAGCTAATTTACCAACATTGGCATTTGGAAATGGCTTTCCATTATTACTAACTAAATTGGGTTGGTCGAAAATGTCTCCTACTTTTCCAGAACGTTCTTCGGTTGGAGAAATCATTACTGTTGTTACGTGATGATTAGTTAGAAACATCGGTTTTTCCGTAAGATTATCTCTCACAATTGCCCCCAAAGTGCCCTGTTCTGAAATCAAAGCAACACTTCCATCATCTTGAATTAATCGAAATTTTTCACTTTGCCCAAAACTAATTCCGCCTGTGATGGGGGAGTAATGACGGTCGTCGGCTTGAAACGAAGCGGTTGCCTCAATTACATCCGTTTTAATGCCTCGAATCGTCTTTGGAATCTCATCGGTTTGGGATATATCTGCCTGTTTTTCAGCCACATACACCCGAATAACAACTTGTTTGGTTCGTTTCCCATTTTTATATTTATATCCAACATCAACGCCCGTAACGCCTTCACGAGTAAGCAATTCACGTTCAATGTCTCTTTTATTGGCAATAATTTCTTCGATTTCCATCGTAATAAGGATTGATTTTCTAATTAAGCGAAATAAATATACGACAAATTATAACCTTACGATTCTCTTTTGCTTACTTTTGGAGAGTAAATACATTATTTCTTTACGCAGGATCATGAAAATAGCCATTCACGGGCGAATATTTAAAGAGGAAACAAAACCTTATGTGCAAGCAATGTTCGATTCATTTGTGCATGAAAATGTTGAACTCCAAATCTCTGAATCCTATTGGGCAGTGCTTTCAGAGGCTGGAATCACGCATTCAGTAACGTCATCATACACCGATAAAAATGACTTATTTGAAGCTGATTTTGTAGTAAGTTTGGGAGGAGATGGAACACTTTTAGATATTGTTACTCACGTAGGCGACCGTGAAATTCCAATCTTAGGTATCAATACGGGTCGTTTGGGATTTTTAGCTACGGTTTCTCCCGATAAAATTCAGGAAAGTTTGAAAGAAGTTTTTGCTGGAAATTATACGCTTGATAAACGTACGTTGGTAAGTATTAATGCTACCTTAAATGGTGAAGTTTTGGATATTTTCAACGGGACCAATTTTGGCTTAAACGAATTGGGAATTATGAAAACCGATACATCTTCGATGATTATGGTTCGAGCGTATTTGAATGGAGAGTTTCTAAATACTTATTGGGCTGATGGTTTAATTATTGCAACTGCCACAGGTTCAACGGGTTATAATTTGAGTGTGGGCGGTCCTTTGGTAATTCCAACCTCTGATATTTTTGTAATTTCTCCAATGAGTCCTCATAATTTGAATGTGAGACCTTTGGTGGTTTCAACGGATTCAGTGTTGTATTTTGAAGTAGAAAGTAGAAGTAATAATTGCTTAATTTCCTTGGATGCTCGTTCAAAAGTGGTAGACAGCAACATCAAAATCACCATGCAACGAGAAAAATTTAAAGCAAATATTATAAAATTATCTGATACCAATTTTCTGAATACTTTAAGGAGTAAATTGAATTGGGGATTTGATGTGAGGAATTAGTTACTGGTAATTTGTTATTGGTTAAACCACCAATAACAAATTACTAACAAACAATTAAGCTACTGCAATTTCCTTAACCGCTGGTTTAGTTTCTTCTTTTTTAGGTAATCCAACGTGCAGAATCCCGTCTGTATATGAAGCCTCAATCTTCTCGCTATCTACGTTTTTTGGTAAAGTGAATGTACGTTGGAACGAAGTATAATTAAATTCCTGACGACTATATTTCTCTGTTTTCTCTTCCGTTTTTGCTTCTTGTTTTGCTGAAATTGTCAAGCGATTTTCGTGAAGACTTAACTTAAAATCTTCCTTTTTCAAGCCTGGTGCGGCAACTTCTATTTGAAATGCGTTATCAATTTCCTTTACATTTACCGCTGGAAGGTTATTGTAAGCTACATTATTGAATGACTTTGCTGGAAACAGGGTGTCTAAATGATTAAAAAATTTGTTAAAATCTGAATTGTAAAATTGATTTACTGGCTGATTTACACTTAAAAGTCTCATGATATTTGTCGTTTAGTTGTTAAAATTTAAGTTTTTGAATGAAAATATTTAGCATTATTGTTTTGCAAAAATTCAAATTATCATTCAATATTTTCTATTATTCAAATGCTATACCAATACATTTTAAATGTCATTATGTCATATTTTTAATGAATTAATCAATTGATTAATGACACATTTACCGATTTAATTAGTTTTGATGTATTTTGATCTGACAATAATTTTAAGGTTGTTTTCAGAAATACTTATTTAACGGTAGGTTTGACTTATTAAGTGGTCAATACGTTCTGATTGAACATTTATACCTTGCATACATTAATTCAGTCCATAAAATCAATTTGAAAACATGAAAAATCATTTTATCGTAACCTTGCTAATTGTTTTAATGAGTGGTACAATGGCAATGGCTCAAACTAAAAAGCCAACGGCGACAACTAAAAAACCCACTACAACGGTAAAATCAAGTGTTCCCAAAACAACTACGACCCAAAAAACAACTACAACGACCACAACACCAGTGATCCCACCGCCCGTTGTAGAGGAAAAGAAAACAACAACGACGACAATACCAACGGAAAAGAAAAGCACAACGACACCTTCGACTACAACGACGACAACAACGCAATCATCGGGACCCTCAAAAGGCAAAAAAACTACTGAACCAAGAGTGAAAGAGCCTAAACCAGAAAGAGTTAGAGAACCAAGACTTGAAAGAGTGAGAGAACCAAGACCAGAAAGAGTGAGAACACCAAGAGAACCAAATGGAAGTTGGGGAGGGGTAAAATTTGGAATTAGAGCGGAAGCGAGTCAGTTTATTTCGTTTCAACAAGGTGCAGGATTAGAGTTTTCACCTGGTTTTAATGCAGGTTTAATTGTCAATATTCCTATCAGTGAAAAATTAGCGGTGCAACCAGAAGTTTTGTATTCAATGACTTCAGTTAAGTCAGATTACTCGGCAATAAGTGGTAATTCAGGAGATTATGTAAAATATACGGGGGGTAGTATTCTTACCCCAATTTTTTTGAACATAAATTTAGGAAACGGTGCCAGAAAATTCATGATAAATCTGGGAGGATATGCGGAATATGCTCTAAGTGCAAGTTCAGAAGAATCTACGAGCGGGATTAAAACTACCGTACCTGGTATTTTAACAAATGGCGACAGATTTTTTTATGGAGTTGCAGGAGGTATTGGCGTAAAATTAAATAATAAATTTTCAATAGAAACCCGTTCTTTCTACGACTTAAAAAACGCTAATAGTAATTCAATTTTCACGACATTTGGAATTGGATATTTGTTTTGAAAAGTTATGAATGATGTCATTGCGAACGCAGTGAAGCAATCTTTTGGATTGATGAAAGAGTATTTAAACACTATCTCTCATTCCAAAAGATTGGTTTAACAAAACTCCGATTCGTTGCACTCGCAATGACATATAATTACACTTCTACGTCAACCAAATTCCTCACAATATCCTCAAAAGTATCCCGCTTACGAATCAATTTAGCTTCCCCATCAATGATCAAAACCTCCGCTGGCAATAATCTTGAATTATACTGCGAAGCCATTGAGAAGCAATAAGCTCCTGCATTTTTCATGGCTATAATATCTCCAGCCTTCACTTTATTCATCAAACGTTCGCCTTGTTTGCCTTCTTGTGTCCATGAAAAAGTGTCCGTTTCACAAATATATCCCACAACTCTGTACTCATGTTGCTCCGTTTCATCTTGATTTGAAGCATTAAAAATATCATGATATGCCCCATACATCATGGGTCTGCCCAAATGATTTAATCCTGAATTTACACCAACAAAAGTCTTGATTGGGTCGGTCTTCACGACATTAGCGGTTGTTAAAAAAGTCCCTGCTTCACTCACTAAAAACTTACCTGGTTCAAACCATAATTGCAACTTACGACCATATTTTTCAGAGAAATCAAGGAAGGCATTGGTTAGAATTTCGCCTACTTCTGCCATGTCTGTAACCACATCGCCCTCTTGATACGAAACCTTGAACCCACCACCTAAGTCAATGATTTCCAAGTCTTTAAAACTAAACGCCATATCCAAAATTGCAGAAGCCGCCTTTGTAAAAGCATCCGCATTTTTGACATCAGAGCCTGTATGTTGATGCAAACCAATGATTTTCATGTCATACTTTTCCACAATCGCCAATATCTCTTCTTTTTGATGAATAGAAATCCCAAATTTTGATTCTGGATGAGCCGTCATAATCTTTTCATTACCACC
>JAYUIP010000367.1:0-6912 GCA_043765945.1 Arcicella sp. | reverse complement strand
GTTTTTCAGTTAGTTGATATTCTTCCAAACGCCAAGACCAAAGTCCTTCACCCGTAAAAATAGCTGATTTTTTTGCTCCTATATTCACCACAAAAAGTGGCTTTTGGGTTTGTACAGAACCTACTTTTTGATACAATAAAACCTCTGAATTTGGCAGTAACTTAAAATCTCCAAACGGTACTGAAATTTGGGGTAATTTATTGATTAATTCCATTTTCTCAGGCTCAAAATTCAAGGATTTGAAGGCTTGATTGTACTTCCCCGTCACTTTATCACTCTGCCCCGCTTGCGAGTTTATTTGCATCACTTGATTAATCTGGTTTAAATAAGTTGTACCAGATTGATTTCCCAAGACAAACATCGTGGGTGTGCCTTTGTCGATGATGGGTTTGAAAATAGTGGAATACGAATTAAAATAATCGGGTAACTGATGAAGAATCAATAAATCGTAAGATTTTGACAGCACGTCTGGGCTTGGATTTTCCGTCAAAACTTTAATGTCTAATTCATAATTTTCATTCTTTTCAATGATACTTTTCAAGGCTTTAACATCTGGATGGGGCGAAAGTGCGAGCAGTAAAATTTTCTCCTTTCCATCAATCACTTCCACATAAACGTCTTGATGATTATTACGATTTGAAAATTCACCGCCCAAAACATCCACTTCAACCACCAGATGTTGTACGCCAATTTGGGTGGCAGTGGTGTTGAATGAAACCGTTTTTATTTCATCATTTTGCTTAAAAACTAAATTCTGTTTATCAAGTATTTTTCCTCCTTGTTTTAAATAAACATTTGCACTTTTCCCCGAAGAACCAAAAGCTGATACATCGGCTTGTACTGGAAATTTATTACCTAAATACGCCACTTTATTGGCATAAACTGACTTAACGGCAAGGTCTTTTTTGGGAATGGTATCGCCCAAACCAACAGTATGAACGGCAAAATTAAAATTCTCAGAAGCGGGTGAAATTCCTTGATTAGCAATGCCATCAGTAATCAATACCACATCCGTAAGATTTTCACCTTCATAGGCATTTTTTACGCCCGAAAGCAAAGCAGACAAATTTGTAGTTTTCTTGTCAAATTTTAATCCTTCGAGGTTTTGGTTTGTTTCTTCGTTGAAAGATGAGAAGGAAACGTTATATTCTTGCTCGGTTAGATCGTCCTTTAATTTATTGAGATTTACGGTCAAATCTGATAAATTCTTTTGCCCAGAAACAGTCATAGATTGAGAATTATCAATCGCTAAAACAACCGTTTTTTTCTGAATAGTTTGCGTGATTTGACGTATCAAAAAATTTAAAAGTAGCAAACACAATAAATTAACCGACAAGAACCGAAAGGTACTCATCAGCAGGTTTTGGGACTTGCTCCAATTTGCATTTTTTTGATATAAAACAAAAGCATACAATCCTCCAACCAATAAACAAAGGGGAATAAACCAAGGCGAGGTTTGAAAGAGAAAATCGAATTTCATTTATTTTTAGGTAATAGGTTTTAGGGGTTGGGGGTTAGAAGTTGGGTAACTATCCCTAACCCCTAATCCCTAACCCCTAATCCCTAAGTTAACATTCCACCATCCACTTGAAGCACTTGTCCAGTGATGTATTTTGACATATCCGAGGCTAAGAAAACACAGGCATCTGCCACTTCTTCAGGTTGTCCTCCACGCTTTAGAGGAATAGATTTTGTCCATTCTTGAGTTGCTGCGGCGTTTAATTCACCTGTCATTTCAGTCAGGATATAGCCTGGGGCAATAGCGTTTGAACGTATATTTCTTGACCCTAATTCTAAGGCTACTGATTTCGTAAAACCGATAATTCCTGCCTTTGAAGCCGCATAATTGGCTTGTCCAGCATTGCCACGAATACCTACAACAGATGTCAAATTGATAATTGAGCCAGTTTTTGTTTTCATCATAGGCTTGATTGCGGCTTTGGTCAAATTGAAAACTGATTTCAAATTTACTTGAATCACCGAATCCCATTGCTCTTCCGACATCCTCATTAACAAACCGTCTTTTGTGATACCCGCATTGTTTATTAATACATCTATTGTGCCAAAATCCGCAATCACCGAGTTCATCAATTCCTCTGCCTGTCTATAATCAGAAGCATCTGAACGATAACCGATAGCTTTAACGCCAAAAGTGGTTAATTCAGAAACCAAAGCCTCCCCTTTTTCAACGGATGAAAGATAGGTAAAAGCTACATTTGCTCCTTGTTGAGCCATTTTGAGAGCGATTGCACGCCCGATTCCACGTGATGCACCCGTTACTAAAACGACTTTATTCTGTAATAATGCCATAGATTATTTTTTATTTCGATGGTTGGGAAATATTTTGAATATCAAATTTACAGCAACGCTGGAAGACGGCAAAATTAGAGATTAGAAATTGAGAATTAAGAATTAGAAATCAGGAATTATAATAATAATTAACTAACTGATATTCAGTAATTTACTTAAAATTTTAGCCGAAAATTCAATCAAAGATATTTTAATGCAATTTTTTATGAAGTATATTTGTCTTCACACATTTAATATTCTAACCATGAAATTAAACTTACTTTTTCCACTCTTTCTAATCCTTTCGATTACACATTTATCGGCTCAAACGCTTGACAGTTCACAAGCAACCGTATTTAAAAACGTAAAGGAGGGCATTATGACAGATACAACAAAAGAAGAAACAGAATTTCAATCAACCAAAGAACGTGAAAAAATACCTTCTTTATTTTATAGCATTGGTGTTGATGGAACCATAAGTTCTGGCAATGTGACCCGTCAGTTATTAAACGTTAAATTAACCTTGAATTTTGAAAAAGCCAAGTCAATTTTTGGCTTTTTCATGTCTCCAAAATTTCAGTACGGAACAAATTCAGACTTATTGCAAGAAAGAGAAATCTTCCTTGATTTGAACTCAACGCTGTTTTATTCCAAGCACAATGTTTATATGTTGTTTTTTGGAGCTTATGAACAGAGCAATCTTCGTAAAATTTCAACTCGTTATAATGTGGGTGCAGGAATTGGTTGGAAGATTTTGGGCGGTCTAAATTCAGCAAAATCAAGAGTAAAATTAAGTATTAGCAATGCGTTTGTACATGAATCTACAAACTTTGAAATCAAAGAGGATAGCAAAATCTATAGAAATTCAACCAGAATTAAATTGAGATTTGACCTTATTCAAGATAAATTTTTTATTCAGAACGTAGCATTTTTACAACCTTCTCTGACAGACAATTATTATCGTTGGAATTCGTCTTCTCAGGTTTCATATAAAGTTGGAAAGCACGTTGCCATCTTGGCTTCATTCGAGAATACCTATGAAAATTTTAACGTTTTAGGTATTCAAAACTCTCAAACAAATACTACTTTTGGACTTGTTTATAGTGCCTCAAATTAGGCTCTCATCAAAAAAATGCCTGAGCATTAGGTTTTCATACAACTTTCGATTATTTTTGGAACCATAGAATCCTTATCCTTTTTTAAGCCCCCGCCATTGCTTAATTGTTAATCTTAAATTAATCGCACTGATTAAAATTTAACATAGTTATAATCCAAAACATTAAATCTCAGTTTACTTTTAGCTATTTTGGCACGAAAAATGAACAGAATTAGTTGAGGAATTCCCTTATTTTAAAAAATTCGTAAAAATTATGAAACAACTATGTTTAGCAATGGGATTGCTGGCATATTTAGGCAATGCCAACGCCTTCTCTTCGGCACAATTAGCTTCTTTAGAAACTAAAAGTGAGCCTGTCAAAATCTTGAAATTCGATCAACAAATTCCTTCAACCACTCAAATTGAGCCAATAAAAATTGTTACTGAGTCAATGAAATCAGTTTCAAATGACCCTAACAAAAATGCAAACGCTGTAACTTGTTTCAACAACAAATCTGGCGTTGGTCTTTCACAAAGCAAAGATCTGGATGGTCGAGATATTTTAGCATTTCCCTTGGAGAAACTCCGTCAAAATGTACGTTATGGGTTTGTGGAAAACTACAAACAAGGTTTCGCACGTATTAAAAAGGATGGCGTTTTTGGATTTGTTAATCTTTGTGGCGACGAAATTATCGCTTGCCAATTCGAGAAAGCCGAAAATTTCAATGAAGGAAAAGCCCTTGTGAAGCGTGTAGGGTGGCTTTTTATTGACAATATTGGCGTTGAAAGTGAAGAGCTTCAAAACATTATTGATGCTAAAACTTTGACCAAAGGTTTAAGTTTAGTCAAATTCAGAAATAGTCAAATGGGTTTGATTGATAATAATTACGACAAAACGAACAAACCTGTCTCAAAACTCTACGATGAAATCATTGTGTTGAGTGATAATACATTAGCCGTTAAAATCAACTCAAAATGGGGCGTTTTTAAAATTGGAGAAGGTGCTGTTGCCGAAGCAAATTTTGATTTAATTGAACCTTCGGGCAGAGAAAATCTATTCAAGGTTTACCTAAACAAAAAAGTAGGTTTGATTAATTCAAACGGTGAGATTCTTTGGAAACCAGATTTTAATGTGATAACAGACGTTGATAATTATGGATTTGTGAAAGGAATTGGCGAATCAAAACAGCAATTAATTAATGTGAATGATTTTAGGGTTAGTAAGGCTTATAAACAGATAAGCGATTTCGACCCAAGAGGTTTAGGCATTATTCAAGGCGAAAATAATCTGTTTGGGTTGGTTGATAAAGACTTAAGAACCATCTTAGAACCTCAATTCAATACTATCGGAGCTATTGGCGAATTTGACTTGGTTCCTGTCAGTAAGGAAGTAGTTGGAAAGGGAATTAAGTACGGTTTTATCAATCTAAAAGGCGTTGAAGTGATTCCCTTGGAGTATGAAAACGTAGGCAGGATTAATAAAAAAGGGCTTTTAGTGGTAAAAGAAATCGTGAGTTGCAATTTGGATGAAAAGGGTAAAAAAATTGGAACTTGCAAAGCTGATAAAGTGATTGACGTGAATGGAAGTACAGTAATTTTACCAATTACGAAGTATCCAGATGCTGGAAAAATTAATTATTCAGTAACTGATTCGATGGTTCATAATTGTATTGTTGTACGAGCTTATAAGAATGAAGACAAAAATAAATACGCAAAATTCATGCTTGTTCGTGGGGAAGATTTTAAAGTTTTAACACCCGAACCTTTTGATTTTGTGCAGGCAGTAAGCAAGTATCAGTTCTTTTTTGTACGCTTAAATGGACTTTGGGGAACGCTTGATACAACGGGAAAATATTTGGCTAAATGTCAATTTAAAACAGCCCCAATGGCATCTGAAGGGTATTATTTGGTGCAACACGATAATGGAAAATATGGGTATCTCGACCAACGAGGAAAGTTGCAGGTTTCACCAGATTATGAAAGTTTGGATTCATTTAAAAACGGTTTTGCAATTGCGTCCAAAGGTGAGAACCAAGTGGGGCTAATCAATAAATTCAATGCTAAAATTATTCCATTTGTGTTTAGAGAAATAAGATATATGGAAACAACCAAAGAATATGAGGTCTTAGATAAAGACAATAACCGCTATGTGTTGAATCAACAAGGCGAATGTCACATCAATTGTCGAGAGTTGGAGGCAATTCGGTTGAAAGCGAATGGTGTGAATAATTAGAAAAAGGTCCCTCAATTTTGAGTTGAGGGACTTTTTGTTCATTCTGGAATAAACTCATACTGTTGAGTCGAATTATTTTCTTTTTGCGTAAAAATTAACCTTGTAATTTCTAATTTATCAACGGTTACTGAGATATAATCTTTTTGATCTGATTTTTTACTTTCAATTTGCGTTTCATTGTTCGCAAATCTCCAATTTCCATTTTCAAATTCTCCATTTGGATTTACTAAGTGCATATTTCCAAAGTTCAAAAATCTAATTCTTACATTGCTGTAATTATTTTTTGAAGTAATTAGTGAAACGCCTCGGTCAAATATTAATTTCTTCTGTCCATTAACTATGTCATTTACTTTATCAACTTTCCATCCTCGAAAAGTTAATACTTCAAGATTTGTTTTGGGAATAGCACATGGTTGAGGATTATTTCCTCTAAAACCGCAACTAAATGTAGTTAAAGAGACTAAAATAATAAAGAGATTTACTGTTACTTTGATCATGTTATTTTGTGTTTTAAATTATTAAGAATACAAGAATAACGGTGATGAAAATACGATATTATTGATAGATTGTTAAAAACTGTTAAAGTACCGTTTTGCTTTTCCTCCGCCTAAATAAGGACTATTTAATAATTTCTCTACGCCTTCAAAAGATACTTTCGTTTTGTTATAACCAAAAGTAGTTGCCAATGAATGCGTTTTGTTATTATCGCCCATCACCATATCCACATCTTCCATCGTCATCTGACATGGATGTTCATATCCGCAAGCATGAGAAATTTCAAGAATTTCTTTGTTAATGTTTTTTACGTAATTATAAAAACGCTCACTTTTCAAGGCAGGGTCAATGCCCGATTGGAGCCATTTATCCGAAGTTGCCACGCCCGAAGGACAACGATTGGTATGACAAATTTGTGCTTGAATACAACCAATCGAAAGCATAGCTTCACGCCCAACGTTTATCAAATCACAACCCATTGCAAAAGCCATCATTGCTTTTTCTGGGAAGCCTAATTTACCCGAACCAATGAAAACAATTTTATCAGTCAAATCATATTTTTGAAAGATTTTATAGATTTTCGTGAATCCAAAATTGAAAGGTAAAGACACGTGGTCGGCAAATGCGTGAGGTGCTGCACCCGTTCCGCCTTCTCCCCCATCAATCGTAATAAAATCTGGACCTTTTCCCGTTTTTGCCATATATTGAGCCAGTTCTTCCCACATTTCAGTTTTCCCAACGGCAGACTTTATGCCAACAGGAATGCCAGTTTGTTCTGCCATATCTTCTATGAATTGTA
>JAYUIP010000366.1:0-6919 GCA_043765945.1 Arcicella sp. | reverse complement strand
GAACGAGACTTTATGGTATTCTTTGTGTTCCCAAAAAAGAAGGTAAATATCCCGCACTTTTGCAAGTTCCTGGGGCGGGAGTTCGTGCGTATGGCGGTGATATTAACAATGCCGAAAAGGGAATAATTACCTTTCAAATCGGGATTCATGGCATCCCCGTAAATATGGATGCTTCGGTTTATACAGATTTAGGCTCGGGTGTATTGAGTGGTTATCACAATTATAATTCAGACGATAAAAATCGTTTTATTTATAAAAGGGTGTATATGGGATGTTTGCGGGCAAATGATTTTTTAACGAGTTTACCCCAATTTGATGGAATAAATTTGGCGGTAACGGGTGGAAGTCAAGGTGGTGCTTTGTCGATTGTTACGGCAGCTTTGGACGATAGAGTAAAATGGTTAGGAGCATTTTATCCAGCCCTTTCTGATTTAACGGGATATTTGAAAGGAAGAGCAGGAGGTTGGCCTCATTATTTTGATAAAACCAACCGAGTTTTTAACGAAAAGAAGGAAAAATTAGAGACTTTAAAATATTATGATGTGGTGAATTTTGCCAAAAGGCTCAAAATTCCAGGGTATTATATGTGGGGTTTCAATGACGAAACGTGTCCACCAACTTCCATGTATTCTGCTTATAATGTAATTTCAGCGCCCAAAGATTTACTTTTATTTTTAGATACAGGACATTGGACATACCCAGAAGAAACCGAAAAAATGAACGCTTGGCTTTTTGAAAAATTGAAGGGAAAGTGATGAATTTAAGATTAAAATCTCCTTCATTTTTCAGAAAATCAAAAATTTAGAGGATTTAATTTATTTTAATATCTGCATTTTTTCAGGTTAATAGAGTCATCTAATACTTACAATTACAAGTTTTTAGATGAGAACAAAATATTGTTGCATCCTCGATTAAAGCTATTTTTAGAAAATTAATGATGAAATATTTTATTGTAGTTATTATGTCTTTATTGGCATTTATTGTATCTGGGCAACAATCAGAAAAACTCAATCGCATTAAATCCTCAAAAAACTTAGTAGCATTTTGGGATTTTAGTGAGGAAGAAGGACATGAAAGAAAAGCTTATGGCAAAGCTATTTTTGCTTTACGTGAAATGAATGGCACAATTCCCCGTATTAGCGAGGGACCTTTATCTGGATTTTCTGCAGAATTTGGAAAGGGCGGTTACTTGTCAATTCCCAATTCAGAAACAGGGGCTTTGAACATTTTTGGCAAAAGGAATGGTATTACAGTTATGGCTTGGGTAAAATGGACGGGTGAACAAACAGGTTTTATTTGCGGTATGTGGAATGAACATCAAGATGGTGGCAAACGTCAATACGGGCTTTTTGTTTCTTTACCCTATTACAATGGAAAAAACCAAGTGTGTGGACATATCTCTCAAACGGGTAAGCCTACTCCACCATTTCTTTATTCCATAGATTATTCAGCAAGTGAACAAGAGGTGCCTATTAACAATTGGGCTTGTATCGCTTTTACCTTCGATGGAAAAAATATTAAATCGTATTTGAATGGTGTTTTAAAAAAACGAAAACCCGAATTGATAAATAACACCAAAGGTTTCGACGGTTATCCCGATGGATTAGTACAATCCAAAAATCCCTATTATTTTCCCTATGATATGGGTAACAATGGCTCTGATTTTACGGTGGGGGCAGTTTTATTAAAAAGAGGTATGGGCAATAATTTCAAAGGAAAAATCGGAGGTATAGCCATTTTTGATAAATATTTGAGTGAAAAAGAATTGAAACAATTGGTTAATTAGTTCAATATTTTTTAAGTCCATAAAGCAAGACAATGTGTAAAGTGCATCAAAAGTCAGATAAATAAGATTGACATAAACTACAAATTTGATGGTAAAAACGAGTTGCCCGTTGTAATTGGCATCATCAAAAGACCAGAAATGGGAGCGATTCTTCTGGATGAAAAAAAAGGAACAACCGCTTATTGGGAACCTCAGCATGGCGAAGATGGTACAACGGACGTAGGAGTAGCTAACAACTCCCATAACAGAAACCACCATCACAAAAGACCAAATTTTAACTTATACAACTTATAAAAAAGGCGAACCATTTGTGTATTACATGGGTGTAGCTTGGGATAAAGGAGGCGAAATTAAAGATAGCGGAAAGTGGTTTAGTTATCTTAAAACCTTTAAGAATCAACAAAATCAATACTGCAAGTTAAAATTCAGTAGGTTTTAGTCAAATAGTATAATCAACAAATATTAATTTTTCATGAAAAAAATAATCTATTCCCTTTTTGCATTATTTGCATTAAATGCTTGTAAAACCACGGCAAATTTAGGCGGAACTTCAAAGGCAAATATCGAACAATCTATGCTCAAAGCTCTGGCTTGGCAAGAGGCAAACCCAATTCAAGCAAAATCTCCAACTGACTGGACAAATGGTGCTTATTATACGGGCGTGATGAAAGCACATCAGGCTACTAAAAATCAGGCATATTACGGTGCAATGCTCAATATGGGCAAAAGAAATAAATGGGAAACTTGGAATCGAATGTTCCATGCGGATGATATTGTGATTTCAAATGCCTATTTGCATCTTAAAAGTTTGGGTGAAAAAGAGGTAGATATGAGTCCTACCGATAAATGGGTGCAAGCACATTTGTTTGAACCACAAGATTGGAAATTTGGAAAAGGTAACGCAGAGCAAGTGGTTTTGTGGTGGTGGTGTGATGCCCTTTTTATGGCTCCCCCACTTTTAACAAAATATGGTGTTATGAAAAACGACATGAAATATATTGATGAAATGCATAAATATTACCTAGAAAGTTATAATCTCTTATTTGATAAAAAAGAGAATCTATTTTTTAGAGATAATAGATTTGTGAATGAAAATCCAAAAGCACAGAAAGAAAATAATGGCAAAAAAGTGTTTTGGTCGAGAGGAAATGGTTGGGTGATTGCAGGTCTGGCGATGTTGTTGGAAGATATGCCTAAAACTTATAAATATCGTCCATTTTACGAGGATTTGTTCAAGAAAATGTCCGCAAGAATCCTGCAATTGCAACCCGAAGATGGCTTGTGGAGAACAAGTTTATTAGCTCCCGAAAACTTTGCTCATGGTGAAGTAAGTGGAAGCGGATTTCATACTTTTGCTTTGGCTTGGGGTGTAAATAATGAACTTTTGGACAAAACTACCTATCAGCCCGCTATCATAAAAGCATGGAAAGCCTTATCAGAATCTCAGCAAGAAAGTGGTAAAGTGGGTTGGGTACAAAACATTGGCTTCGACCCAAAACCTGCTGATAAAGACAGTTGGCAAAATTTTGGAACGGGAGCATTTTTAATGGCTGGAAGTGAATTGATTAAGTTAAAATAGATTTGGAGGAATCAAATTTTGATTCCTTTGTGGAAATTATGTTTCGGAATACCCCAGAAAATTTATTTTTGGGGATATTTTTTTATTCAAAATAAAAGGTCATTAGTATTATTAGATTATATTGAAAAAAATAAATCAAAGCAAGTATTTCAGAGCGATATTAACCATCTCAAAAAAAAAACTATTAGATATGAATAAATTATACAGCCCAAAGTACCTAATTGCAATGATAGAAAATGGAATTACACATATATTGTTTATTCTATTTTTTATGAATTCTATGTTTGCAATCGTGTCGTCTGGTCAAGAAATCCTCGACCAAAGAATTTCAGTTGATTTTAATAATGAAAATTTGAAATCGGTATTGAGGTTGCAACTCCCTTATTGGGCTCAAAATAAGAGAGCATATCGTAAGTTGCTGAAATACAGGAAGTTATTCTCAATAGAATCCATGTGCTTTATTCTACAAATAGCTGATTATCAGCTATTTAACTTTGAGCAATAGGATTCAACTTTTTCCGCCCTCTCTTCTTGGTAAATCCTTTGACTTCTACCCCTGCAAAAGTTAGTATTTTATAGAATGTTCTGCGGCTTCCAATCTTAAAAGTCTTCATAATTTGAGTTGTAGATTGATTTTCAGCATCTTAAAGTTCTTTTACTGATTCCGCAGTATCTTGATAGGCTGGTAATAACCCTTTCGGGCGACCACCGTTTCTTCCTCTGGCTCTGGCAGACTCCAATCCTGCCCTGGTTCGTTGGACAATGACATTTCTTTCGTGTTCTACCAAAGCACAGAAGATTTGAAAAACCAAAATCCCACTTGGAGAAGTGGTATCAATGGGGTCATTGAGAGAAATAAGATTGATTTTCCTTTTCTCCAAGGTAGCCACTAACTCAATGAGGTCTTTGGTTGAACGCCCTAACCTATCCAACTTCCAAACCACAATCGTATCTCCTTCTCGCATAAAATTCCACATTTTGTCAAAGGCATGTTTAACCGCCTTCACTCCCGATACTTTATCGGTGTAAATATTTTCGCAACCTTTTTGTTTGAGGGCATCCACTTGTAAATCAAGGGTTTGCTCTTGGGTGCTAACTCGTGCGTAACCGACTTTCATAATTTCAAGAATTTGTGTTCAAAAACTCATTAAAATCAAATACACGGTATTTTTATTTACGGTATAGATTTATGGTACAATTTCTATTTATTGAACTGCACCCCCAAAAAATCATTTGTACCAGAATAGGGACATTTTTCGTGTAAACACTCCTAAACACCTATCTACACGCCCATTTTTGGTCTTGTTTTGTGTACTACTGTAAACCAGCAACTTAACTCTTGTTTTCTCCATTCTAAAGAATAGAAATACGTGTAAACAAGTATGTACCCTAAAATCAGCGGAAACTATTTACAAAAGAAAAAGTCAGGAAATAGTATTATCCCAAGAAATATGAGTTTGCGAATATGCTCCGCTCAAAGCGGCCAGAGGGTTTTACGAATATAAAAACGATAGTTTTTGTATTCGCAAAACATACCTCGCTATTTGAAAATTGCATTAAAATTCAGTAAAAAAATGATTAAAATGGGCTCTTTTATAAGAGAAAATGAGAACATTGATATTTGTCGTCGATGCGTCGTCGATAAGTCTTCGATAGATCGCTAATAGGTAATGTTTTAGGCATTTTGTCTTCGATACGTCGTCGATAAACAAAAACGATTATTCATCGGCTTTTGTGGGTGTAAACGTTTCGTTTTTGTATTTTTCTTAGAGATGTAACGTTACAAGGAGTGTTTTTGGGGGTAGTAATCTTATTATGGTTTTATCTCTACGTTTTGGGGGCTTCTGATAATCCAAATTCTTTTCTGCTATCTTCACTATGGTTGCACTAAATCTTAAGCCAAACCCATTACATAGAATTACCCTATTTTAGGTATAGTTAGTTAAATAATCGTTCGATTTTTGGGTGAATTTAAAAAGAGCCTTTAACAGTACTTTGAATTTGAAAACAATCAAGTATCATTTACTGAATATTGCCGTAAAATTGGTTCTTCGTCAATTTTGGCAAAAGGTGGTATATTATCTGTTTTAGATTTTCTCTGAACTTGTAAAATGCTGTAGTGAGTAAATAACTTATATTTTCCACAAAATATTTTTTTTGCAAAATGTCTGAATAAAATTTATCACCAAAATTGACGAAGAACTAATTTAAGTGCGACAGAAAATCCCAATTAGGCAAGGGATATGAGCCGCTGAAAAGTCAGGACGGTTTTCATTGTTGGTGTCTCCCGTATGCTTTTGCTTAAGATTTCCTCAATAATGGCATAATCTCTTGAGCTTACCACATTCCGAGGCTCCGCAACTTGTCGTTCATAATCTTGGGTAATTTTAGAAACTCGGGCTAAAATAAAGGCTTTCATGCGAATAAGTTTTAAGTCAGTCTTTTCAGTTAAAAGTTGTTCTTCGTAAAGGTAAATATAGTACTTACATGTACTAATTCTGACTATTGATTTCAATTGCACACTAAACCTCTATAAAAAAATGTATCCATTTACCGTCAAGGGGTTTTTTCACTTGACCTTTTTGGTACATTAATACTAACAATTGTAAAGAAATACATCATGATTAATTGGTCAAAATTAATGATAGGTATTAATCAATTTCCTACAATATTGAAGGCTTAAAATTTATTTCTGTGCAATCACGGATACCTGATATATTTCTCCGATGATTAGAGCAACACATTAAGTTTAGGCAAGTCCGTAAAATATGTTATCGAACGGCTAAATGATGGGTATTATGGAAGTTTACTGATTATGAATGTTAGAGTGTTTCAGAACTTGGTAGGGATTTATTCTGATTGCTAAACGTGTTATTATCTTTATCAAGCTCATATTTCTTTTCAGTTATAATATTGGGTGAACCTGAGAGCCGTTATTGTGATAACAATAACACCGCTTGCCTTTTGAATTTTTCACATCTAAAAGTCATCACCTTTTACATAATACCATAATTAGGCAGAAAACATTGTAAAAATCTTATTTTACAACTAAGTTGGTGTTTAAAGTGACTAAAGTAATACTAAGTTAGTACCATCTTAATACTAAGTTAGTACTATCTTAGTAATAAGCAAAAAAGAATCATGGAATTATCTTAATTCCATGATCATCAAATTAAACGTTAAAATTATTCGAGTTTTAAAGATTATTAATCATTCATTTAATTGTCGCAAAAAAGGAATTAATCATAAGTGCAAATTTTGCACTTATGATTAATCAATTGAAAATCAGTGTATTATATGAATTTTTTTAAATCTTTTACCTTTTGCACTAATGCCAAATAATCAGATTTTGTTGATAGATTTATTACTAACTTTGCTATTTCTTTTTTGCGATTAAAAGCTTCATTATTCTCAACTAATTTATTCTCTGTTTCCTCAGAAACAAAATTTAAGGATGATAATGTACCAATTTGTATTTCTTCCTTACGTCCTAAATCTTGTATGAATGATCGACTTGGATTGATTTTGCCAGTTAAAACTTGCTGTTGAAGTTC
>JAYUIP010000365.1:0-2437 GCA_043765945.1 Arcicella sp. | reverse complement strand
TGGTTAGTGCGTATGATTTGGGGGTTGAGGGGAAGTAGGATTCTTATTTACCCTCAACTTATTATTTCTCAATTCTCCTGAATCGTCAAAACCTTTGTCGCTTGTTTGTTCAATATCCCACGCAAATCCAAACTTTTTGCCGTGCCGTTTACGTCAAGGGTGATGGTATGTCCTGATGAGATTTGGACGGGTTCGGTGGCTGATGGGATGTGTCCACATGACCAGATGCCAGTTGCTCCCCAGTTGCCTGTCATTTAGGAAATATTGTTGAGGCATTGGCAAATTGCTACTACGTCCAATGGTTTTATGGGATTGGTGATAACAACTGGCAAACTTGAAATTATCCTCACTTTATAACTGGTGGAGATACCAATTGATTGTTAGTAAGATTATAACCAGCACCCAAGAAAACTAATTTTTTAGTGATTGTAATAGCCTCATTATAATTACTTTGGCTTACTCCAAATGGTTCAAGCTGGATGGTATCATTAGCAACTGCCGCTGTAACAGCTAATAAAACAGTGGTATAAACATTCACCCCAGCAATACCTGCCGAAGGATTTACTCTACGAATGGTCGCCGAAGCTGAAATTGCCAAAAGGCAAAGAATGCTGAGGGTAAAAAGTAATGTTTTCATTTTTTTGATTGTTAAGTATTGTAATTGTTTTATGTTAGATTTATTGAAATTTTAGATTTTGTGCCATCATTGTTATTTGGTCGATCTTTTGGTATTGACCATTTTCTTTTAATACAGCCCAATAGACTCCTTTTGAGAGTATTACCTTACCAGTTTTTCTAATCTGATATGCTAATACATTTATTCCAAATTCGAGATTTATCTGAGGATTCATGATGGTTTTTCTGATGTCTTTTACGGGGAAAGCTTTATCTGCATTCCAGTCAAAGCGGCAAGGGAGGGTTTTATAATTTACTTTGTCTTGATAGGATAATTGTAAAAGCCCTTCACTCCTGACTTGTTGTCCCGTTACTACATCAATACCTTGATTTTCAAACATCCAAGAAGTAGGCTTCCAGCCACTTTCAGGTAAAGCCACCGCTGAAATCAATTCTCCCCATACATTAATTTTCTGTTTTTTGTTAAGGTCATTATAGTCAGGACGAATGCGGGTAATATCTTGGCATTTATCAAAATCTGCAAAAAGTCCTTCAATGATTTGAAAAGTATAATCACTCCAAACCTTGTTTGTGTTGCTTTGGCTTTCCCACGACAAAGGCATATAACCTTTGACATCAGCTATTGGCAAAAAAGTGATTCCTAACTTTTCTAAGGTAAACAAATCAACCATCCCATGCGATTTAAGTCCATTTTTAGATTGAAATGATGATAAAGCTACAGTTGTTCTTCGACCAAACTGCCCATCAATCGTTCCGAGTGGAAATCCTTTCTGGGTTAATTGGTTTTGAATAGCACCTACATTTTTGTCTCTTTGTCCACGAAATGGAATTTTAGTGATGGTTTGGGCAGTTGCCCACATCGTTGCAATGGCAAGTATGAGGGTAGTTGAAAATATTTTTTTCATAGTAATTTTGTTTTGATTTCAGATAATTATTACTTCTTGTTTTGCTCTTTTACAGTAACCTTTTCACCTAATTTGAATATTGAAAACCCTACTCCAATTCCAATCCAAGGTTGATTTTTATAAGTCCATTTTCTGCCTAATTCTCCCGCCATAAAATCCACTCCTATTGTTGTAATAAATTGTAGTCCTGAGTTCTTAAAATTTATTACCATTCCAACGGCTGGACTTATGGCGGAAGCATTAGTCTTTGTTTTCTGAAATCCTTGCGTGTTAGCAGAATCCACAGGAATTGAAGAAAGATTTAGACTCCCAAAAAAATAAGTATCAATTGTTCTTGTATTTCCTCTTGTCATACGCCAAGCAAGAGATAAACCAACATTAACCTCTGAGATGAAATCAAAATATCGTAAGTTATTCCCTTTACTATCAGTATCACCAAAACGTAATTTCAAGGGAAGTATGACCGTGCCAAAAGTCCATCGTGCATCAAGTTTTGTGGTGACTTCTGTAAATTGAGTATTAGTCAGTTTAAAATAATTCACCTGTTTTTTAGTAGTAAAACTTCCTCTTTCTTCCACTAAGTATGAGTATTGTGACACCTTCTTATTTAATTCAACAGTATCAAGTGAATCTACAGTATTACCTTTATTTACCTTAAACTTCACGATATAGAACACCTTAAAATCCTTTGTTTCTGTTACTACATTCAATAGCCATCTTTCTTCTAATCTTTCAGGTTTTTGTGTTGGAATTAAAGAATCTCCATTTATATCAACTCTCTTTGCGAGGACAGATTTAGTTAGCATATAAGTCTGTGCAAACCCCGCTTTGGTTTCCAAAGCGAGCAAAAACAGCATCATTAGTGTTATTTTTTTCATATTATTATTTGGTTAAAA
>JAYUIP010000364.1:0-6928 GCA_043765945.1 Arcicella sp. | reverse complement strand
TTTACTAGGTTTTCTATCGATATTTTTATCTTTATTTTTATTTCTATCTTTACTATTATCTTTATTATTTTTACCTACTACTACTTCTTCTTTCTTTTTATATTCAGGGTCTATCTCATGTCTATATCTACATTTATCATCGAATGTACATTTTCCTATTTGAAACTTATTGCAATACCCTTTATTAGTACTAACTTTCAATTCATTAATTTTCACCTTACTATTAAATGGTAGGACATAACTAGATTCATTGAGCATATTCAACATATTGTGTAAGTTAGTCTTATTAATAGATGAGTTAATTGCTATAATTCTAAGTCCTTCTCTCGGGTCTTTCAATATTTCTTTGTTAATGATAGCTAAAATCTGAGACTCAGCTATATCATGTTGTGAAGTTTCATTTACTCTCTCTATTAATTGTGATAATATATGTAAATCATACTTCAGATTCTTACTTGGGTCTATATGCCAGCGGCGAAGCCTATCCGATGTCTCTAAAATGTCATCGTAGGTTGTTCCAAAAAGATACTGGATGGCCAGATCCCAGAGCAACATTCCATTTCTCGTTGATGTTGCGGCTGGAAACATATACTGTAGGCTTTCTGAGATTGCAATCGTTATTGCAATATATAGTCTCCGTGAGTCGTGCAAATAGAAAAATACATCATCTGCATTCAAGATCGCGTCTTCTCCATTTGCCTCTACAATTATTCTCCTATCAGTGAATCCTGAGGGATTTGTTGACGTTGCGATCGGCTTCGATCGTATCCCATTGAGCATCGATAGTAGATCCTCTCCTCCCAGTATAGTCAGTATCATTTCTTTACGTTTTTTGTTGTCTCCTCCATTTTCAATTAACTTGTGCAGTTTGAGAAGATCGCATGACATAGATGTTGTTGACTTGTATTCTGATCTTGCAATATTTGTTGTCACTGGTAATGTTGGTGGACTGAAAGGATATATTGGAATAGGTACTACAATTGGAGAGCTTAGGACAGTAGGAGGTGTTCCAATATTTGGAAAAGTAATAGGTGAAGTTGAAAGTCCTAATGTTGGAGTCGGCGAGGTGACAGTGTCTCTACTTTTAATTGTTCCCGCCATAAAATCATCTTTCCACCAAGCAATGTCTCCTTCTTGTTTGGGAGGTTTAGATAATTCCAAATTGATTACTCCATCACTTGCTTCTATCTGTTTTGACCTGAAATGATAATGGTCGAACAGTCTTATCGCTTCTATCATATACGCCACCGCAACCCTACGGTCTTTAATCATTACCAAGTTTTCACCGTTACTGGTATCGGCAGGAATTGAAAAATTATAAGACCCCAAATACACTCTGGCAGTAGGTTTGTCAAAGTCTAATACCAAAAATTTATGATGCAAACGAATACCTCCACCCCCAGATGGCTCTGCTTTAAAGGGCTTCGGCAAAGATTTTTCTGTTAATGCACTCGGAGCAACGGGTGCCAAATTTCCATCGGGTTTCTGAATAACAATCCCACCCACTTCTTTATCAGACATTCCGTAAACAAATATTTTTGGGTCGTTGGTAACTTTATTGATAGCTTCACGTATTACGCCTGGCGTTTGAAAAAGAAAAGCCAAAGAATAAAACAAAGAAGAGCTAACGTTATTACTTACATCATCCGCAACTCCTTTCAATAAGGCATTTGTGGCAATATGTGGTGAAAAAGCCACTTTTGCCTCTATATTTGGCAATTGTAAATCGTGCCATTTAGCGGAGTTAGTTGCTCCGAAAGTCGAAACAGTTTCGTTGTTCCAATAATCGTTGAAAGCTGCCATTGATATTTGTACGGGTCTATCTCCTCTTACTACTAAGGTGTTATTAGCCTGTACAAAAAAACCTCTCCAACTAAAATTGGTGGAACCATAAACCACCGCTTTAACATTGGGACTATCCACCACAATCATTTTATTGTGTTGCAACGCTCCCATGTGTTGGCGTTTGACATTACCAGCACCCGCAGAAGCTATTAGTCTGGTTTCTGACTGATTTTCACCCGACCCAGCTTCTTTATGGTCGGCACTATTATCAATGATTATCTTTAACCTATTCCCTAATTTTTCGAGCTTTTCCACAAATTCTAATACACTCAAATCATACGCCACCACACGCACCTGTGCTTGTGGGTCGGCAATGGCAATTTCTAATAAATCAAGTATATTTCTCCTGCCTTCAAAGCCCATCCAGTGCAAGGCTTCTACTGCTTTTGGGTGAGTAGGGATAAATGTTAATCCTTTTTTTGCACTTGGCGGTAATAAAGTTGAAACTGCACCAAATTTTTCAAATCTATCTACGAAAGCCTGAGAAGAGACAAAACCACGGGTAAACCCGACATTTAATACCCCTGGATAAGTTTCTCGGCGTAATTCAATTTTTACTTCTTGAAATTCACCGTAACTCAATTCGTCAAAAGCGTTCATAAATACAGGCGTTACCCGATAGGTGAAAAGTCCTTCCAAATCTGGATTTCGAGGAAAATGTACCCACCGAAACTTCTGAATGGGTGAACGCCGTGATGAAAATCTGTTGGGGTCATCGGGTTTGTTAGCATTGGCAAATTCAATTCTGTTTTTAATCACGAAATATTTATGGCTGTTGGGTTCTTTATATTCAATGGCAAATCCTACGAAATCATCCGTAGGAACGCCATTTTTCCAATTCATTGCTATTAAAGTCATGCCTTCTCCCCTGTGAAGTTTGAGCGTAAAGAGTGCTGCATTGTTATTGCCACTCACTTGAAAATCGCTATTATTTGCCATTACGTTTTGGATTATGGATTAATTAATGTCAAAATTTAACCATACGCCCTTCGGCTTTGGCTTGTTCCTTCGTATATTGAACACCACTCGTTTTGATTCCCTGAGTATTTAGCAAAGAAATTGTACCGCCTTTGTTACCCAAGTTAAAATTACTATCTGCCGTAATCTTAATGTCGGCTGTACTGAGGGCAGAGATGGTCAAATTCTTAATCACAAATGATTGCTTCAATCTGTCCTCCAACTTCCAACCATTTAATGAAATATCTGCATCCGTGGTATTCAGCAAAATAACCTTTTCTCTACCCGCTTCATCTCCTTTGGGGTTTACTAAGGCAGCAATAATCACTACGTCTCCATCCACGATTGTGCCTGGATTTTCTGGCGTACCTCCATTAATACGGTGTCCCGTGGTATCGTCAGTATGTAAAGTGATTGGATTAGTTGTATTGAATTGACTTTTGAAGGCTAATAAAATGGCTGTCCATCGGTTGAGGCTTGGATAGTAAATCAATAATCCGCCATCTTGAAATACACCATTATCCACGTCGTCGTATTGACCAACGAAAAGATGATAATGAGAAAGAGCCATGACGGAATTTGTTTAATAGTTGGGGAAATGCAATATGAGCATTGAATAACAAAGAAGGGGAATTTTGAGGGTAAAGAGAAAATTTACTTATTTAACGGTTGGGTTATTTAGTTAATGGTAATTTGAACGTGTCAAATTCTCTCCAAAATGAGTTCATATACCACACCTATTATTGATAAAATAATTGCAAAAAGAATATACCCAAGCATATAAGCAACAAAGGCTTTTACATAACTACTGAATTTTTTCTCAAAAAACTGCCCCAATGCCCATGCAATGTATAAATAGGCAAATATTGACAATAAACTCTCTATCCAAACATTGTTCAAAAATTTAGTGTTGACGGGCATGAGTAAAAGTATAATCATACCTTCGGCTGTTACAAAAAACAGATGAACTACTATTTCGTAAAAATTATAGTTATATTTTTTGAAAAATTTTTTCAGAAAGTAAGCGGTAAAAATTCCCGAAAGAATATTGGCGTATCCATAATTATCTTGCATCCATTGCAAGCCGCTCTGACCATGCAAATGTTGATTGTTCTTCGCCATTTTTTCTACTAAAACACTTTCCGCATGAAGATAATGAACGAGTAAGGTATATATGGCAGAGGTAGCCAAAAGGAAAGTAAGCGGTTTGGTGTACTTGTGCCTATTTTGGGTGAGATAGGTATGTGTCGTTTGCCCTGGTCTCAAAAGTAGCTCTCTGATGGTATATAAAAATCCTTTCTCAAACCCGAATAGATTTACAAACTCATTTAAAGCATAATTTTTGTCAATCTTTTCAAGACGAGTTGGTATTCCACAATTTGAGCAAAAATTATCTTTGATATTTTGGTTACAGTTTTGACAAGTATTCTGTATCTGTATTTCCATAGGTTTAATGATGGTTATGAGTTTCGTGATTTAATTTCCGTTTCTATTTTAATGAGATAAACAGAACTTAACGCAAGGATACCTCCAAAGAACCCTAACGGTATTGATGAACGGTCTTGATTACTGAAAATATAATAAGCGAAAACCGCTAATGAAACAACTGTGATAATACAGAGAATAATTACAATAGTTGTAAATATTTTACTCCTCTTTTGTAGTTGTTCCAAGGTTAGTTTTGAGAATGTACTATTTTCTTTCATTTTGTTTAATGGGGTTTAATTGTGGGATGGGAAGTTATTTTTAAGCATTTTTTTCAAAGTATAAATGAACATAAATTGCCATACCAAAATTTGTGGAGGTGGAATGATGAAGGCTATATCCTTTGGCGGCATATTCGTCCAATTGTACTTGAATATCTATCTTTGATTTCTTGGCAATGTGGTTTACATCAAACGTAAGTTTTGAGTAAAAAATCAAGGTTTCAACTTTGTATTCTTTCATGGTTGTATGTTTTTAAGTGAAAAATTTACAGATTTATGCAACTGAATAAATCTACGATAAAGTTATAAATTTTATCGTAAAATGCTAAAAAAAGGTCAAGAGAAATTAAATTCTCTTGACCTTTTTTTAGCATTTTACATTAATCCTACCTCATCAAAGTCATACTCCGAATAAACTCCTTCCCATTCGATAATCTTACCAAATAGAAATAAGTACCGTCTGGCAAGCCCGTTCTGCCCGTTGGATTCGCTCCTTGATTTGCCGTTCCGTCCCAATTATTTTGGTAATCTTCTTGGGCGTACACCAAACCTCCCCAACGGTTATAGATTTGGAGATTTATTGTTAAAGTCTTGTCTTGCAAGTCAATCAAAAACAAATCATTAACACCGTCTCCGTTTGGTGAGAAGCCTTCGGGAATAAAGATTTCCTTGGGTTCGTCCGTTGGTTTCTTTACACTCAATACTCGGATTGGTGTTGGTCGTGAGTCATTCGTGGGGTCATTGTCTCCGTCTGGATTTACGTCAAAACCATTGTTTGAAGCATCCTGAACTACAATTTTGCCTACCTTCGCCACTGCCAATGCTGAATTATAGAAGGAATCAACTTTGGCATTCGTGAAATCAACACTAACCGTAAATTGAAGACTTTTTACCTTGCCCGATTGTAAATAACTTTGCGTATCCATCAATAACTGATTGTTAAGTTGTCCGTCAAAATTTGGATTTACCACTAATCCCGTATCAGCCTTCAAGCCTTTGATTCTTAGAATCTTAGCTCCTTTATCGGTAAAGACGGCATCCAAATTATCCAATAATTGCAATTGCTCAAAGTTGGCATTTCCTACGTTTACTAATCTGAAATCGTAGGTAATATCGTAGGTTTTACCTTCTACCAATACTGGAATTTGGGCTTCTTTGCACAAGGCTAACATTGGTTTTGGAACAATCTTAACGCTGTCTCTTCCGCAATCTGTAACGATGAAATAAGCGGGTGATGATGGTTCTGATTTACAAGTTCCTAACTCACAAATTGCCGTAAATTGATACTGCGTTTTGGTTGGTTTTACCAAAATCTGTTGCCCAATTTGCCCATCCGACCACGTAACTTTTCCAGCCTCGCAACCGATAGCTTTCAAGACTTCGGACTCGCCTACGCATAACCTTTCTTTACCGCAAATTACTAATGGCTTTTCAATTCCTGCCTTAATCGTAACCTCATTTGAGCGTGGACTATTGCAAGCCCCCACTCTGCAAACGGCTGTGAATGAAGACGTTGCGGTTATTTTTTCAGTAATAGAATTACCCATTCGACCATTCGACCATATCGTCATACCGACACATCCCGTTGAACTTAATGTTACGCTATCACCTCCGCAAATTTGTGATTTATTAACACTAATCACAGGGGCAACTGGATTCGTAACCGTAATTTTCACGGCTTTTGAAACATCGCTTACGCAGGTACTTGATTGTACGCAAGTGGCAGTTATCGTTACATCCGTTGTTGGGCGAATCGTGATGGTATTTCCTTTCTGTCCATCCGACCAATTGACTGTTCCCACGCAACCCAAAGCCGTCAATAAGGTACTGTCTTGACAAGTGATATTGGTTTTGCTGACAATGATACTCGGGGCGGTTTTGTCGCAAGGCAATTTTGCTCGCACCACGCAACTGGCTTCATCGTCTTCTTTACCATCCCATTTGCCATTATTTGGCGTTGAATCGGGGTCTGGTTGGTCAGATTTTGTTACCTGTGCTTTGTTTACTAAACTACCCGCTTTTGTTACCAAAACCTTGTAACCAAAGACCGCAAAGCCTTTTTTGTCAATACTTGGCACTTTGAAAGTGATGATATTACCGTTCAAAATTCCATTATTTGATTCTAATAAAACCAAACCCTCGGGCAGAATATCAGCAATTTCAACATTAGTCGCTTCCGAAGGTCCAGCGTTGTTCACCTGCACCATATACAGGAGCGTATCGCCAACGGTTACTTCCGTGTGATTCACAATTTTGTTCAAACTCAAATCTGCTTCTTGACCGATTAGCGTTACTACGCCCACATCATCTTGACCGTCTTCCGTACCTGTATTGGGCTGAGAATCAGGGTCATACTGACGAGTATCGTAAATTTCGGCTTTGTTCGTAATCAATCCGCCTTTCAATACTTTGGCTTTGAA
>JAYUIP010000363.1:0-2442 GCA_043765945.1 Arcicella sp. | reverse complement strand
GCTAAATTTCAATAATCAAACGTGGTATGCCTTCATTGCTTCGGGCATAATTTGTCATTTGGCGGGGTGGTTATGTATCAATTATTCATTAGGATTTCTCCCAGCCGCCATTGTCTCGCCAACGCTCTTAATTCAACCCGTTTTGACTTCAATTATTTCATTTTTCTTACTGAATGAAACCCTCAGAGATGAACAAATCTTGGGCGGATTTATCGTGATTTTAGGGGTTTATTTGGTGAATAGGAGGGGGTGAATTTACTGAATTACGGAAGTCTTTGGTTTCACCGAAGGCTTCCGTAATTCAGTAAATCATGGTTGCATTAATTGTGTTATCGAAAAATCTAATTGAAAGCTAATCTCAAAACGATTAACTTTGAAAAAAATAAAAAATCTCGTGAACTTTCAAAGCCTCCCCATACAAACCAACGCCCAATATCTCCTCAATGATAGCCGTCAGTTATCATCGCCCCAACGGTCTATCTTCTTTGCTATCAGGGGTTTACATCACGATGGACATCAGTTTTTAGATGACCTGTATCGTAAAGGCGTACGTGAATTTGTGGTTGAATGTGATGCTCTTACGCCCGCTCTCATACGTGAATTGGGTAGATCGACAGAAGTAAAAATTTGGCAAGTGGAAGACAGTATTTTGGCGATGCAGGAAGTGGCAAAACGTCATCGTGAACAGTTTGATTTTCCAGTAATTGCCGTTACGGGGAGTAATGGAAAAACGGTGGTTAAAGAATGGCTTTCGCAATTATTGAGTAATCGTTTTAAGGTTGTAAAAAGCCCTAAATCATATAATTCTCAAATCGGAGTGCCTTTGTCGGTTTGGCAAATGAATGAAACGCACAATTTAGGCATTTTTGAAGTAGGCGTTTCTCGACCTGACGAAATGGCGAATTTGGAGAAAGTTGTGCAACCACACATAGGTATTTTTACCAATATTGGTAACGCTCACAATGAGTTTTTTGATGATAATTTGCAAAAAATTAGAGAGAAAATGCTGCTCTTTCAACACGCAAAGCAATTGATTTATTGTGCTGATTATGTGGATATTGATGAAGTTGTAAGGAATAAATTTATTTTACAAAATGCTGATTGTGAGGTGATTAGTTGGTCGAGAGTAGCTGATTCTAAAATAAAAACCAATTGGCAAACTGAGTTTCAAAACACAAAAGTAACCCTAAATTTCCCCAACCAAAGCGAGACTTTTGATGTACCTTTTACCGATGAGGCTTCCATTGAAAATGCCATTCATTGTATCGTTACGCTATGGTTTTTGGAATATAACGCTGTTGAAATTCAAGCCCGTTTACAGATTCTTCGCCCTGTATCAATGCGGTTGGAATTGAAGCAAGGAATTAGTAATAATTACTTGATTGATGATACCTATAATAACGATTTAGCTGGACTCACCATTGCCCTAAATTTCTTGAATCAACAGAAGCAAAGAAGTCGTAAGGTGTTGATATTGAGTGATTTATTAGAAACTGGCATTCCTGAAAAAGAATTATACGGACAAATTGCTCACTTGATAAAACAAAGAAATCTTTATCAATTTATCGGAATTGGCGAAGTAATTACTCGAAATAGAAACTTGTTTAAACACAAAGAAAACAACGTTCAGTTTTTCGGAAACACCGTTGATTTTTTGGATAGTCAGACCCTAAAAGACTTAAAAGAAAGCGTAGTTTTAGTGAAGGGAGCAAGGCGTTTTGGCTTTGAGTCTATCGTAAATCGTTTGGTTCAAAAAACGCACGGAACGGTTCTGGAAATTAACTTGGATGCCGTTACGCACAACCTTAATTATTTTCGTGATAAAGTCGGACAACAAACCAAAATAATGGTGATGGTGAAGGCTTTTGCCTATGGTTCGGGTAGCACAGAAGTAGCAAATTTACTGCAATTTCATGGCGTTGATTATTTGGCGGTTGCCTACACGGATGAAGGCGTAAGTTTACGACAAAATGGTATTTATCTGCCAATTATGGTGATGAATCCAACTGAAAATGATTTTGAGCAATTAATAAAATTTTCCCTCGAACCAGAAATTTATTCGCCTCGAATTCTCAAAAAATTCTCAGAATATATTGACAGTCAAAATATTAGCTCAAAAATTCATCTAAAATTTGATACTGGAATGCACCGTTTGGGTTTTGAAAAAGAGCAATTGCCAGCCTTAATTCAAACGCTCCGGTCAAATCCTAATCTTTGGATTTCAACCATTTTTAGTCATTTGGCAGCGGCAGACGAAGACAAATTTGATGAATTTACATTGCAACAAGTTACGGAATTTACCGACATGGCGAAGCAACTTTCGGAAGCTATTGGTTATTCACCTTCCCGACATTTAGCCAATTCCGCAGGCATCGCCCGATTCCCCGAAGCACGGCTGGATATGGTGCGTTTGGGCGTTGGGTTATACGGTTTGGCAGCAAA
>JAYUIP010000362.1:0-2445 GCA_043765945.1 Arcicella sp. | reverse complement strand
GCTTTTTATTTTTTGTATGATAATTAAAAACAGAACGCTTATTTCTTAAATTTTCTGCCATTGATTTGTCCATAATCAGCTCATCCGTTAAGAATTTTATTTCGCATAAATGTATCGTATTATCACTTCGTTCAATCAATAAATCTATTTGAGTGCCGTCTAATCCGTCTTTTGGTTTGGCAAAAAAAGATGAAGTTGAAGTATTTACTCCTGCAATTCCCAAAGCCTTTTTTATTTGTAAAATATGGCTCATGCACACATTCTCGAAGGTATAACCCGCCCATGATTTATACGATTGTGATTGATTGAGCATATCAAAATTAGGCGTTTTATTTCCTCTGTCGGGTAGAATATAGGCAAAGTAAAACAAGCAAAACATATCCGTTAAACGATACAGTGTGTCTTTTTTACTTTTTCCAAAAGGTCGGTAAAAATCTACAAAATCAGATTGAATTAATTCATCCAAATATTTTGTAAATGTTCCTCCATTTTGCAACTTAGTTTCTATTAAAAGCTCTTCACGGGTTAATCCTTTTCGCTTTTTAGCTAATGCTTGAATAATAGCCGAATGAACTTGATAATGCAAAAATAAACTTGGTAATAATCGCTCATATTCATCGTAAAGAAATCCAGAATTTTTTAGACATAAATCAGTAATATTCTCTACAACTGACTTTTCTTTGTCAATAAATTCTAAGTATAATGGAATCCCTCCTATTGCCATATAGATTTGTAGCACTTGATAATTAGGGAAATTTATGCCTTTATGTTTCAAAAAAAGTGCCGTTTCTGACAAATTGAAAGGTTTTATTCTGATTAGTCTTGTAATTCTATTGTGCAATCCTCCTTTATTATTGATAATTTTTTGATTCATCCACGAAGCCGATGAACCACATATCACAATCATTAGATTTTGCTTCGATGCCCAGGAGTTCCAGAAGAAATCGAATGCTGAAATGAAGTCAGATTTTCCGTTGGCAAGCCACGGTAATTCATCAAAAAATAAAACTATTTTTTCACTTCTTGGTAACGTTTCCAAACATTGTTTCAAAATCTCAAATGCTTCCAACCAAGACTTTGGTTCTTCAAATAAAAATTCCTTTTCTATTAATTTAAAAGTTTTCAGTGAACTTATAAAGTTGAGTAACTGAACTTGCATAGGATTATTCTGCACACCCGTTATCTCTAACTTCATCTGTGCTTCAAGGAAATTTCTAATTAAAAAAGTTTTGCCTACTCGCCTACGACCAATAACTGCTACTAATTCGCTTTTAGTTGAATTGAGAGCCTTTTGCAACTCATTTTTTTCAAAATTTCTACCAATTATACTTTCCATTTCCTTGAATATATTACAAATTTTGAATCAAAATCAGCTGAATCTATACTTTTTTATATACATTCAGCTGAAAGTGACGCACAAAAATAGCTTAATCTATACTTTTTTATATAGATTAAGCTATTTTTCTTTTTAAAATCATGTAAATTTTTAACAAAAAAAACCCTTCTAAGCGTTCAAAACGCTTAGAAGGGTTGTAAAATACAAGTCCAATTAAATCATTTCACCCCAAAAACCTCCTCCAAATAAGCCTGCCCATTCATAAACATTTGAGCGGTTGGAACGTGTAAGTTTCTGATGGGTAAATGATTTGGTACAATTTGCTCATCCCAGATTCCTGACTGGTGCCAATCTAATAAATTATCCCAATCTGGACGATCAATAATTGGATACCAACACACGCCCCAAAGTGGCAGTCCAGCTTTCAAAGTCAAGGCACACTGGTCAATAATCATTTCAGTCCAAAGGGGACGATGTTCCCGTGGATGGCTGGTTTCAGTAATTACAAAAGGGCATTGATAACGCTGATAAGCACTATTCAAGAGTTTATAAAGCGGTACGAATCTTTCATCATTGCATTCTTTCTTCCATTCCAAATACTCGTGCGTTTCCAAAATCCATTGATTATTGAAATAGAAATTATATCCCAAAATATCCAAATATTCAGGTTTCCCACGCAATTCAGGACACATTCTACCCGACAAAATATCGGTTACTTGAAATTGTGCATCATGTAAAGTCAACGCATTTTCAATCTCTTCCTGCGTTGCAAATTCACCGTACGTAATATTTACCAAAGGCTCAGTTGTCATAATTCTCACACGACTATCAACCTCTTTCATAGCTTCAATTGCTTCGATGTATGCCTTCATCAAATGATATTTCACTTCCCAACCTTGACCAACGCAAAAAGGAGACGTTCCACGAACGTCTCCTCCGAGCCAAGACAAAAAACTTACTTCATTGATGGGCGTGATGATTAAATCACCATCAAAATCAATTTCTCTATAAAATTTCACAAATGCACGACATACCGAAGCGAATCGTCGTGCAAACATGGGGTGTAAAGGCGTTAAATCATCAGGAAAACCAAAATGACAAATATCCCA
>JAYUIP010000361.1:0-6946 GCA_043765945.1 Arcicella sp. | reverse complement strand
AAAGATGTAAATTTTATGGTTACATTTAGTGGACCCGTTATCACTACGCTTGAACAGTTAAGGTTTCAGTTTTATACCAATGGAGATGAAAATTTTTGGAATACTCATACAGAATCAGATGCTCGTGAATATACTAAGAATGACCCAGACAAGTATCATTTTATAGAAACAAGTCCACAGAAACAACTTAGTAAACTCACAATACCTGGACTTTGGATTTTTGGTGGTAGAGATATTCAAGTACCTGTTGTGCTATCAATAGAGAATTTAGATGAGCTGAAAGCAACGGGAAAAAGATATGAACATAGCTTGTTTCCTGCATTGGGTCACAATACAGCTTTTTCCGAATCATACGAGCCAGTAAAAGAAGCGATTCAATGGATAAAAGCCATGAGTCGAAGAGGGAAAAAATAAGGTACGGTCATAGATTTAGCGAAGCGTTCCTTCGATATATCATTTCAAAGATCGTCCGCTCGTTATTGAAATGATGAAAGGATATTTGAAAGCATTTGCCTACGGGCTTTGTCATGAAAAAGCTTTACTTAATTATTCCCAAAAAAGGGTGTCTGAATTAATTTTCAAACACCCTTTTCAATACAAAAACTACCGTTTAATCTGCTTCTTCTCAACCTCTTTTGTCATTTTTTGCCCTAATTCTGGGGTAATTTCAAAGGTTTTGCAAACCGAAAATTCATCTACCGTTGGGTTTAGTTTTTGAATTGATGGATGCTTTGTATCAAATTCTCTATCTCCAATAATAGTGTTATATTCCGCTTCTTTTAAACCACCCATGTTATCAGAATAGTCATTAAAGCGAACATTCACATTTTTATTTGCCAATTTTCCTCCTTCCCAACTCACTACATTTCCACCTAAATCCCACCCTATACCAGTGATTGTGAAGGTTTTACCATTTAACGCAACAACGTCCGACATTCTCATACCCAATCGCAAACCGAGCTTTGATACCCATGGACTATTATTTTTTAATTTGGCATTTTCATCCAATCTCCCTTTCACCACAACATCCTGAATTTGCTCAAATTCTTTACCATCTTGCCAGTAAATATGAACTTCCTTTTCGGTATCTGCAAAAAGTTTTGTGGTTTCAAAACTTCCTTCACCTGTTTCAATGGTTGCTTTTTTAATAATGTTATTTACTCCGTATTTTGCTTCAAGTCCTTGTAAATCAACACATTCCAAAATATCTTCAACGTACATAGCTTTTGAAACTGAGGAATCAGTTGCTACGGTATCAATTTTAGTAACGATTGTAGTATCAGTCGTTTCTATGGTGGTTTTGGTTTGAGTACAAGAAGAAATCAAACTTAAAAAAGCAATGGAATATAGTGTATTTTTCATTTTTTGTTAATGTAAATTGATGACCAAACCATCATACGCCAAGTTAATATATGCAGGTAACTCTTCGTTAACTTCACGGTGCAAACCCATTTGATGACTTATGTGCGTAATGAATGCTTGTTCAGGAGCAATTTTTTCTAAAACTGCAACAGCTTCTGATAATGTAAAATGCGAAAGATGTTCTTGTTTTCTCAACGCTCCAATTACTACTACTTTTGAACCTTTCACTTTTTCGAGTTCTTCGTCAGAAATAAAATTCACATCCGTTATGTACGTGAAATCTTTTACCCGAAATCCAAAAACGGGTAATTTGTAGTGCATTACTTCAATGGGTAAAATATCAACTCCTTCCACTTGAAAAGGTTGATTTTGGATTTCGTTAAGCGTAATTTGAGGAGTTCCTGGGTATTTTATTTCGGTAAAGGCATAATGAAATTCCTGTTTAATTTGCTCCAAAACGTGCTTTCTGCCATAAATCGGCATATCTCGTTTTTGGAAAAAATTAAAAGCTCTTACATCATCTAACCCAGCGGTGTGGTCTTTATGTTCGTGAGTAAATAGAATAGCATCCACGTTTTTGACTCTTTCTCTCAACATTTGTTGACGAAAATCGGGACCAGTGTCCACAACAAAACTTTTTCCATCAACTTCAATATGAATGGAAACTCGTAGTCGTTTATCTCGAAAATCAAGGGATTGGCAAACCTCGCACCCACAAGCAATTACGGGAACGCCCTGCGATGTGCCAGTGCCTAAGAAGGTGATTTGCATGATTTAGTAGCCCCCTAACCCCCGAAGGGGGAATATTGATAGAGAAAACTCCCCCATCGGGGGCAGGGGGGCTTTTATTCCGTTAAGGCTTTAACTTGTGCCACTAAGGCATCAAAATTTAATGGTTTTGCTAACATATCATCAAAACCCGCTTCTTTGAAATCGTCCATTGAATAATTGCGTGCATTACCAGTAATAGCAATCATTGGCAACTTTGCTTTTTTCTCATCTTTCAATCCACGAACGGCTTTTGCACACTCCATACCATCCATCACAGGCATATTGATATCGAGCAAAAGAATGTCAAAATCTTCTTTTTCAAGGGCATCCAATACTTGCTGACCATTTTTTACTGAGTGAATTTCAAAGTTTTGAAATTCTAATATTTTTTTAGCAAGGTTTTGTATAACAGAGCTATCTTCGGCAATTAAGACTTTTTTCATATTAAACTTAAAATTAATTATTGTGGTAAAGATAAGAAACGAGAATCAAATATTTAGTAGTTATTAGATATTGGTTATCAGAGATTAGCCTAAAAAAATATAACTTCCTCATTTTCAGATATTTATACTATAATTTATTTAAGTATTCTACATTCTCTAACCTGTTATGTAACATCTAACTCAATAAATCACTCATTTTCACTAACTAATCTCGGTTCAAAAAGCACTAAGCAGGCAATATCAGCCATTTTAAACTCCCCGTGTAAACCAAGGGTTCGCAAACGATTTTCGATAGAATCTGGATAATTTTGAAACCAATCTAAATCTAAAACTGTATTATCGGGTAAACCTGACTCGTTGATAATGGGTAGGTTTCCAACTAATTGTGGATTGCTTTCCAAATAATTTATTAAATCTTTGATAGTCAAACCTTTCTGAATAATTCCTGTACTATCAATACTGCTCAAAGCTCCTTGCAAATCAGATTTTTGAATTGAAAAAACCTTCTGAATTCGTGACTCCATCTTAGATTTCAAAGGAAAAAGTGACTCCAATTGTTGCAAACCCACTTCTTGAATATTTTTACCGAGATACTCTGGAACGTTTAATTCCAAACAATAGAGATTATGATTTTCAAAGGAATACTTCGATTTATCGTTTACATCCAATAAAACTCTACTGGTTTTTTGGTCGTAAAGTATTTGATAAATTAAGGTTACAGGACAATTAATAAACTTATATTCCGTCGGAGATTCTTTCACAAATTCAGTAGCATATCCTTCCTTATGATTAGAAAATTCAATTTTATAAGTTTGATTTTTGGGTTTATTTATGATAATTGGTTGGTCATAATTCTGTAAAACGTTAGTGGATTGCGTGTATGAAGCTTCTTGATATTCATGTTTCATTGTGAATGAAACAGGTTCACGATTAATCAATTTACCAATCACAAACTGATCAATTTCATCGGGTGAACAAAAGGCTTGCACCACGCCGTCTTGGTCAATTACAACCGTATGAGGAATGAAATGATGATAGAACATATCGTTTAATTTACGATTCAAATCGGTCGCAAATAAAATGTTACCATGCCCTTTTTTGAGCATAAAAGCATCAATTTTTTCACGGCTCTCTTCCGAAATCGCAATAAATTTCACAGCATCGCCAAATTGTGCTTGCAGTTTATCAAAATGTTTCAAAGAAGGAATGCAAGGAGCACAATAAGTTGCCCAAAATTCAATCACTACAATTTTTCCACGAAGTTCACTGAGAGCAAGATTTTTTTCGGTGCCGTTGGGTGTAATGATGGACATGGAGAATTCTGGACAGACTTTCCCTAACATCGGAGGGTCGGTTTGTGCCATGAAAGTTTGAGCGAAGACAGAGTTTGTAAGGATTACAAAAGCTACTAAAAGTAGTTTTTTCATATCTAATAATAATTTTAAGTCAAGGGTTAATTAACTTAAAATTATGTCGTTTTGGTGGTTGTATTTTATTAGTCGTAACATTTTATGCGTAATTATATAAAATTACAAAATTTTTCTACATGACGACAATGTTGTGGGATAAAATTAACAGTGTTTTCAAAATAGTGTAACAAAGACTAAGTTTCTATATTAAGTAATTGATTAACAGACAATTATGTTAATACAATTAAAAAAAACGCAGGCTGGGTTCAAAACCCAGCCTGCGTTAAACCATATGTACATAAAAACCTACGAAATGTTCATCCGCAAAGGAATTCTATTCAACCTTTTTCCCGATAAACTAAAAACCGCATTGGCAATTGCCGCACCAATGGGTCCAATGGGTGGTTCGCCAACGCCACGGGGTATGTCACCACTTGATAACAAAACCACTTCAATTTCAGGGGCATCACGCATATATGCCATCGGATAATACCCAAAAGCATTCGGCGTTGCCTTGCCATCTTTAATAGTTACTTCCTCAAAAAGTGTGGCACTTAAACCCATAATAATTGCTCCTTCCGACTGTGCTTTCACGCCATCTGGGTTGATAATTATGCCTGGGTCGATGGCACAAGTCACTTTTTTAACCTTAATTTGACCATTCTTAATTTCAACTTCTACCACTTGTGCCACGGGCGTATTTACGTCAATTGAACAAGCCAAACCCATCGCACGACCTTCTGGAAGTGGTTTCCCCCAACCTGCCTTTTCGCAAGCTACCTTTAAAACATTTTTAATTGAACGCCCTCTTTCATCATCCGCAAGGTGTTTTAATCTGAAGGCTAAGGGGTCTTGTTTGGATTGATGTGCGAGTTCGTCCATGAAAGATTCAATGGCAAAAGTATTCGCCAACAATCCCAAACCACGCCACCAACTGGTTTGAAAAGGGAGTTCTTTATGGTAGGCGGTTGTACTATAATTTTTAATATTTTTATAATGAATCATCCCTCCACGCCAAGCTCCAAAGTCTGCCCCAACGATGGCTTCTCCAACAGATGAACTTAAAGGTTTGAAAACACCTGCCAAAATCGCTGAATTAAAAGCCACATCGGCACTGGCGGTATGATGTTCAATGGCTTCAATTGTTCCGTTGGCATCTAATTTTGCTTTTAAAACGTTGTGAGTTGGTGGTCGCAACACGCCATTTTGAAATTCCTCCGTTCGCTCAAAAAATACGTGTACGGGCTTTCCAACGGCTTTTGACATCAATGCGGCTTCAATGGCATGGGGTGTTTGCAACCTTCGCCCAAAACCTCCACCCAAAAATTGCGATTGAATATCAACGTTTTCTTTGTCTAATTTCAGAGCTTTTGCCACTTCATCACGGGTTATACTGGCAACCTGCGTACTCAATTTTATGACAACTTTATCACCTTGATAAAAGGCAGCTGCACCGTTCGGTTCAATATGTCCGTGAACACCCAACGGACTGAAATATTCCTTAATAATTGTGCCTTCTTCCTTCAAAATGTCAGTACTGCCTTCTTTTTGAATTTTGACATCCTTCCCCACTCCCACTTTTACCAACGCATCAACATCAGCTTGTTGTACTAATTTTTTGGGCATATCCCAAATTATTTTTAAGGCTCTTTTTGCATCCTCCGCTTGTACACGAGATGTAGCAACAACTCCTGCAAAATCTTTTTCAATAATCACTTTCACCACCCCAGGCATATTTGAGGCATTTCCAACCTCAGCACCTTTAAAAATCGCTCCAAAAACTGGTGGGCGGGCAACTGAACCAAAAAGCATATTTGGGAAAGTTGAATCAATTCCATACAAAGTTTCGCCTTTTACTTTTGGGATTAAATCAATGCGGGGAAGCGGTTTACCAATAATCGTAAAATCTTTTCTTGATTTCAGAACGGACTCCTTAATTTTAAGATTCCAATTGGTTGATTTTTGAGCGATTTCAGCAAAAGATAATTTAGCATTTGTTCCAAGTACTTCACCATTTTTAACGGTTAAAGTATTGGCAGAAACGCCCATAATCGTTGCGGCATTCATTTTAATCATTTCTCGCATCGTGGCAGCCAATTCACGAAGTGGTTGGTAGAGACTTGAAACCGTCAAACTTCCCCCCGTAGAAAGTGAATCAATGGGTCCGTGGGCAGTAGTTGCATGAACAACTTTGATGTCCTTAAAGTCCATTTCAAGCTCATCAGCAGCAATTTGAGCCAAAGCAGTGAAAATACCTTGCCCCATTTCAACTTTTGGAGAATGTAGAATTATTGTTCCGTCTTGCTGTAATTCAAACCAAATATAGGCATCGTAATCGTTTTTATAGCCAGGAGGTCCTTCATCAACTTTTTGAGCAATTGTTCTTCTGAGTGGTCCGCAAGCAATAACGCCAACGCCCAATAATACCCCCAAACCAACGCCCGTTTTGAGGATAAAACCTCTACGATTTACCGTTTTCTTTTCCATTTTCTTTATATTTTTAGGGGATAATTATTGTTGAGAAGATTTAATTGAAGCCGCACGATGAATGGCTTTTCGCATTCTATAATACGTTCCGCAACGGCAGATATTAGTGATGTTATCATCAATTTCTTCATCGGTTGGATTGGGTATTTTATCCAATAAATTAGCAACTGACATCATAAATCCTGGTTGACAATACCCACATTGGGGAACAATTTCCTCAATCCAAGCCTGTTGAACTGGATGTAATTTTTCACCAGAAGAAAGCCCTTCGATGGTCGTAATATTCTTATTTTGAGCATACTGCACCGCAAATGAGCAAGAACGAACCGCATCGCCGTCGATGTGAACAGTGCAGGCTCCACAAGCCGCTTGTCCGCACCCAAACTTCGTGCCTTTCATATCCAGCACATCACGCACTACCCACAGAAGGGGCATATTTTCAGGCACATCAACTGTTTTGGGAATGCCGTTAAT
>JAYUIP010000360.1:0-2450 GCA_043765945.1 Arcicella sp. | reverse complement strand
TGGGAATGCCCAATGCGTCATTCAATAAACATCTACACGAATCAATTATGCGTAATTTTAATTTTGATTTTGTGTATAATTATTTCTTTGGAAGTGGTAATGAGGGATATAAACCGCTTAGATTAATTGAGGGTAAATAGGGTTTTTTCGTTGCTGTTGTTTTTAATGGATTTTTTTCGTGAGAGATTTTTTAACTGAGAAATATTTTATAACATGTTAATAATCGGATGATTGTGTAGCTTTCGCACACTGTCTGATGCGGGCAATAGCCATGGACGCTAAATTTCAACTAAAAATAACATAAGATGTTGATAATCAAATACTTGTATGGGTGATTCATGATGTCTACTGAGGATACCGTCCATGTACATAGTATTTTGCAACTCAACAACTACTTACTCATTCACCAATAACTATCGTTTCTTTTTTACTAACTCCACTATTTTACTATACAATAAGTTTTCGTCAATGGGTTTTGAAATATAATCGTCCATTCCAAATTCTTTGCATTTTTTTACATCTACCGTGGTCACATCTGCCGTTAAGACGATTATCGGAATTTTAGATTTCATTGTTTTGCGTATGTAGTCGGTTGCCTCAAATCCGTTCATTTCGGGCATTTGCAAATCCATCAAAACAATGTCGTAGGTGTTGATTTGCAATTTTTCTATTGCAATTTTGCCGTTTTCCGCTATTTCATATTCAAATCCAAAATCACTTAAAATCATTTTAATTAGTAATTGATTTAAAGCGACATCTTCGGCTACTAATACTTGTAGTTTCTTAATTTCTGAATCTGGTTTTAATATTTTAATTTCTTCCTCTAATTTTATTTCTGTTCTTCCAAAAGGCAACACAAAACTGAATGTTGAACCTTCACCGAGCTTACTCGTTAAGCTAATACTCCCTCCCTGAACTTCTATTAATTGTTTGACAATGGCAAGTCCTAATCCTGTTCCACCATAAGAATTAGCGGTGCTGAGTTCAGCCTGTTCAAAAAGATTAAAAATTGAATTTAATTTATGATCAGCAATGCCAATTCCTGAATCGGTAACTATAAATTCAAGCGTTACATTTTCTTTTGTTTCACTCAGTAATTTGATGTTTAGTGTAATTTCTCCTTTTTGAGTAAATTTTACAGCATTACTCAAAATGTTTAAGAAAATCTGATTTAATCTTAATGAATCACCCAATAGCATCTCTGGAATTTTACTGTCGTACTCTTTAATAAGTTTTAAATTTTTTTCTTTTATTTTCAAGTCAAAAGAATGTAGTATTGAGGTTATTGACTTGCGTATTTCAAATGGTTCGTTTTCAAATGACATTTTACCTGCATCTACTTTTGCCAAATCGAGTATATCGTTTATGAGCAGGTTTAAAGACTTGCCACTTGTTTTTATAGCTTGTAAAAATTCTTTTTGTTGTACGCCTAATTCAGTTTTCAATAATACATTTGCAAATCCTAAAATAGAATTCAATGGCGTTCTGATTTCGTGGCTCATGTTAGACAAAAACTGCTGTTTTGCTTTCATCGCCTCTTGTGCCGATAAAGTAGCGGCTTCAACCTTATTATAAGCCTCTTTTTGTTCCGTAATGTCGGTATGCACTCCCACCCATTCCCTCACTAACCCATCGTTATTTAACAAAGGAATTGCCTTGACGGAAAAGTGTCCCCAATTTCCGTTTTTTAATCTTACACGGTGTTCAAAAACAAAATGTTTACACGCCTTAACAGCTTCTTCCCAAGCCTCAATCGTTGCCCGTACATCATCAGGATGAATGGCATCCGCCCATCCATATGCTTGATAATCTTTATAGTTTTGACCCGTGACTGAACCCCAACCTAACTGCTCTCCTTCCATTTCACCTTTGGCATTGTTAGTCCATAAAACGCCTTGCACTGCGGCAATAGCGGCTTGAAACCGTTGTTCACTTTCCTCAATTCTTTTTCTTGCCAATATATGTTCAGTAATATCATAAGTCACCATAATCACCGCATAAATTTCTCCCAAATCATTTCTTAATGTTTCTATGGAAAGATTGAAATAACACTGCCGAAGCACACCTTCATTGTTAAGGTCAACTAAGACGGCATATTCAATATCAGTAAATGATTCTCCAGTTTCAAAAACCTTGTCAAGCAATACAAATGTGGCTGTGCTTATCAATTCGGGAAAAATTTCACGAATGTTTTTGCCGAGTAAATCGGCTTGTTTACGGTTGGTTAATTTCTCGTAAGCCTTATTTGCCAAAATGTACTTGTGTTCAGTTCCTTCGAGAATACAAAGGGCAGCAGGTGTATTCAGCAAAATATTTTGCAGTTGCTTTTGGTTCATTCCTGATATTCCTTCCAGCTTCTGCTCAGATTCTACTGTTTTGGTAGCAGATATTCTTTCGTTCATGCTATTTTCATTTTAAAAAGCTGTTAAGATTTCGGAACTATCTACTTA
>JAYUIP010000359.1:0-6954 GCA_043765945.1 Arcicella sp. | reverse complement strand
TTGAATCAAAAGTTACTGAAAAAATTAAAGAAGCGTTAAGGTAGGTATTAGGTCATAGGTATTAGGTCGTAGGTATTAGGTCGTAGATATGAGTTTGTAGATTTAAAAGAGTAGATAGAGTTATTAGTTCTGAAACTAATCGTATCAAATTTTAACTATATTCTTTAATTGAGGCTCTATTTATCTTTACATCTCATACCTCATACCTCATACCTACTACCTAAAATTTTATGACCAAAATAACTGCTGCAATTACAGGCGTACAGGGATATGTTCCCGAAGACATTCTTACCAATGCTGACTTAGCTAAACTTGTTGATACCACCGACGAATGGATAATGACTCGAACGGGTATAAAGGAACGTCATATCTTACGTGGCGAGGGAAAAGGATCTTCTGTGATGGGAATTGAGGCGGTGAAAGGTTTATTAACGAAAACAAATACAAAGCCAGAAGAAATTGATTTGCTGATTTGTGCCACCATCTCGCCTGACCATTTTTTCCCTGCCACTGCCAACCTTATTTGTGAAGCCGTAGGTATTAAAAATGTAGGCTCTTTTGATATTGCCGCCGCTTGTTCAGGATTCATTAATGCTTTGACAACGGGTGCAATGTTCATAGAATCAGGGCGTTATAAAAAAGTGGTGGTGGTTGGAGCCGATAAAATGTCGTCAATTGTTGATTATACCGACCGAACCAGTTGTGTGTTATTTGGCGATGGTGCGGGGGCAGTTTTATTAGAAGCTAATTACGAAGGTCTTGGAATTCAAGATTTTATCTTGAAATCGGACGGTTCTGGGGCAGATTATCTTATTCAAAAAGCGGGTGGAAGTGCTTATCCACCAACCCACGAAACGATCGATAATAAATGGCATTATATTCATCAAGAAGGTCCAGCGGTGTTTAAATTTGCGGTAACAAAAATGGCGGATGTCTCGGCAGAAATCATGGAAAGAAACAATTTGACGGGTGATGATATTGCGTTTTTAGTACCACATCAAGCCAATAAACGCATCATTGACGCAACAGCCCATCGAATGGGCGTTGGCGAAGAGAAAGTAATGCTAACCATTCAAAAATACGGAAATACCACCGCAGCCACCATTCCCCTGTGTTTATGGGATTATGAATCTCAATTGAAAAAGGGCGATAATTTGATTTTAGCAGCTTTTGGAGGAGGATTTACTTGGGGAAGCGTTTATTTGAAATGGGCAATTTGATTTTAGAGATTGTATAACCAGATGATACAAAAATATCCTGTAGGTCTTCAAGATTTTGGCAAGATTCGGACTGAGAATTTTGTTTATGTCGATAAAACCGAGTTTGTCTATAAAATGGCAGATATTGGCGGATATTACTTTTTATCTCGACCTCGCAGATTTGGTAAATCCTTATTTATCAGCACTTTGGAGTGTTTATTTTTAGCCAAAAAAGAGCTTTTCAAAGGTCTTTACATTGAAGACAAATGGAATTGGGAACAAACTAATCCAATTATCAGAATATCTTTTAGTAATATAGACCATAAAGGATTAGGTTTATATCAAGCTATTAAAGCGGAATTATTGCTAATTGCTGGAATGTATAACTTACAATTATCCACTACAACCATTGGTTCTATGTTCCGTGAGTTAATTGTTTCATTATCCGCAGCTCGTGGCAAAGTAGTGATTTTAATTGATGAGTATGACAAACCCATTGTTGATTATTTGGGAGATAGTACTGAAACTGCCATCGAAAATCGGGACATTATGAAGGCTTTTTACTCAATTCTAAAAGATGCTGACCCACATTTGAAATTGGTTTTTATCACGGGAGTTTCTAAGTTTTCACGAGTTAGTATTTTCTCTGATTTGAATAATTTACAAGATTTAACTACTAATCAATTCTTTTCAAGTTGTTGTGGAATTACACAAGAAGAATTAGAAATTTATTTTGAAAAAGAGTTACAAGTCTCTGACAAAGCCCGAATTAAGGAATGGTATAACGGATATTCTTGGGATTTAAAAATAAGTGTTTACAATCCATTTTCACTACTTAATTTTTTTATACAAGGCTATACATTTAAAAATTTCTGGTTTGAAAGTGGCACGCCAACTTTCTTAATAAAATTGTCAGAAAAAGCTCATTTGTATGATTTTGAAGAAATTGAAGTTGGGGCAAATGCCTTGAGTTCATACGATATTCAAAAATTAGAGTTGATTCCATTGATGTTTCAGACAGGTTATCTAACCATGAAATCACACAATGAAATGAGTGATGTTTATGTATTGAGTTATCCTAATAAAGAAGTGCGAAAGTCATACATTGAATATTTAATATCAGCTTACAGTCAAACAGATGCGGGTTTTGGAGTGGTATATGTTGATAAAATCAGGCAGTATTTAGAGAGAGGAGAAATTGACCGAGTGGAAAGCATTTTGAATACTATTTTCAAATCCCTTCCTTATGAACTTTGGCAAAAAGAAAATGAACATTTTTACCACGCCATTATACATCTAACATTTACATTGTTGGGAGTATATGTACAGTCAGAAGTGCAAACTTCGGATGGAAGAATGGATGCATTAATCCGTTTAAAAGATTATGTTTACTGTATTGAATTCAAATTGGATGAGTCGGCAGATACAGCCATTCAACAGATAAAAGATAAAGGATATTTGAAGCCTTTCGACCATGAAAACAAGAAGTTAATTGCTATCGGGATTAATTTTTCTAAGGAAAAGAAAAAGGTTGAAGAATTGAAATGGGAGGAGGTTTGAGGGAGTGTTGAATGCTGAGACATAAATAAAAATAAATACAATTTCAAAAAGTAAAATCATATAAAAAACAGAAGTCAGTGATTATTTACTGATTACTGTTCACTGAAACAAAAATGGCAAATACCGCAGACATTAAAAACGGATTAGTAATTAAATTCAACAATGATTTATTCTCAATTGTTGAATTCCTTCATGTGAAACCAGGCAAAGGTCCTGCTTTTGTGAGAACAAAATTGAAATCTTTGAACACGGGTAGAGTCATTGACAATACCTTCAATGCGGGCGTAAATATCTATCCTGTACGGGTTGAACGTCGGGTTTATCAATATCTTTATGCGGAGGAATTTGGATTTACGTTCATGGATAACATCACTTTCGAGCAAGTTACCTTGAATAAAGAAATGGTACCTGCCTCAGATTTGATGAAAGAAGGGCAAGAAGTTGAGATTCTAATCAATACAGAAACAGATTTGCCAATCTCATGCGAGATGCCAATGTTCGTGGAATTGGTGGTAACCTATACTGAAAATGGAATTAAAGGTGATACCGCCAATGCCCCCAAAAAACCCGCAACGGTGGAAACAGGAGCAACAATCACCGTTCCATTATTCATTCAAACAGACGAAAAAATTAAAGTAGATACTCGTACTTATGAGTACGTTGAAAGAGTTAAGGGGTAGTTTTAGAGTTAAAGAGTTATGAAGTTGTCGCAAGATTACTATTCAACTCTCTAACTTCTTTAACTCTAAAACTTTTTAACTTCTTCAACGCTAACACTTTTCTAACTCCCAAAATGGAAAACAAAGAAATCCAAAAACTCCTTGACTTTATTGCACAGTCAAACCTTGATGAGGTAAGCATCGAAACCTCTGAACTGAAATTATCTGTAAAAAGATATGGTGTTGCTCCCGTGGTTCAGCAAATGGTTGCTTCGACTCCGCAAGTTGCTGCTCCCGTGGCAGTTGCTTCTGTGGTTCATCAGGCAGTTGCGGCAGTTCCTGCGGCGGCTCCCGTGGTTGCTTCCAACAGAGTTACAATCAAATCTCCGATGATTGGAACGTTCTATCGTTCATCAAGTCCAGACCGACCTTCGTTGGTGGAAATTGGCACTGAAATCTCAAAGGGAAGTCCTGTTTGTATCATCGAAGCGATGAAATTATTCAACGAAATTGAATCTGAAATCTCAGGTCGTATCGTTGAAGTGTTGGTAGAAAATGCCACCCCAGTAGAATTTGATCAACCTCTTTTTGTTGTAGAACAGTAATTTAGGTAGGAGGTGTAAGGTATGAGGTATGTTCATCCAATGAGTTTGTAATGACACATTAGCGGAAAACCTCATACCTAATACCTCATACCTCATACCTAAAAAAATGTTTAAAAAAATACTCATTGCCAATCGTGGCGAAATTGCTCTTCGGATTATTAGAACTTGCCGAGAAATGGGCATTAGAACGGTTGCGGTTTACTCAACTGCCGACCGTGAGAGTCTGCACGTAAAATTTGCGGATGAAGCCGTTTGTATTGGACCTCCGCCAAGCCGACAGTCATACCTAAATATTCCTGCCATTATTTCTGCCGCTGAGGTTACGGGAGCGGATGCTATTCATCCAGGCTACGGATTTTTATCGGAAAATGCCGAATTTTCAAGAATTTGTCATGAATACGGTATCAAATTTATTGGAGCAACCGCCGACCAAATCAACTCAATGGGCGATAAGGCAACTGCCAAAGCAACCATGAAAAATTCGGGCGTTCCCGTGATTCCAGGGTCTGAGGGCTTGATTGATACCGTTGAAGAAGCAAAAGAATTAGCGAAAGGAATTAAATACCCTGTTATCATTAAAGCTACGGCTGGTGGTGGTGGACGTGGTATGCGTATTATCCGTAACGAAGGAGAATTTGATAAGCTGTGGGATGATGCCAAAACAGAATCAGCGGCGGCATTTGCTAACGATGGTTTATACATGGAAAAATACGTTGAAGAGCCACGCCACATCGAAATTCAAATTGTGGGCGACCAGTACGGAACGGTTTGCCATTTATCGGAACGTGATTGTTCAATTCAACGTCGTCACCAAAAATTGTGTGAAGAAACACCTTCACCCGCTCTTACGCCTGAGTTACGTGAACGCATGGGAACGGCAGCGGTGAAAGGTGCGGCAGCCATCAAATACGAAGGTGCAGGAACGATTGAGTTTTTGTTGGATAAACACGGAGAGTTTTATTTCATGGAAATGAATACTCGAATTCAAGTAGAACATCCTATTACTGAGGAGGTTACGGATTTTGATTTAATCAAAGAACAAATAAAAGTAGCGGCTGGAATTCCCATTTCTGGTAAGAATTATTTTCCAAAACTATTTGCTTTGGAATGTAGAATTAATGCCGAAGACCCCGCTCATGGATTCCGTCCATCGCCAGGAAAAATTACGAATTTACACTTGCCAGGCGGACATGGAATTAGGATTGATAGCCACGTTTATTCAGGCTATACGATTCCACCAAATTACGATTCGATGATTGCGAAAGTGATTGCCACGGGACAAAGTAGAGAAGAGGTTTTGTTAAGAATGAAGCGAGCTTTGCAAGAATTTGTGATTGAGGGAATTAAAACAACTATTCCATTTCATATCAAATTGATGGACGATGAACGTTTTAAATCAGGAGATTTCAATACTTCTTTTATGGAAGGATTTGATTTGAGTGATTTGTAGAAATACTGAAAAAGCCCTCTGGAATTGATTTTAGAGGGCTTTTTTGCAACCTAATTTTACTAAACATCTAATCAAACTCTAAAATTATCATGGATTCAGTTTTCCCATTCATCAAAAAATACTGGTATTTATTACTTCCTTTTTTGGTTTTAGCCATTATTACTTCAATCAAAGAAGCACGAACCGAGGATTTACATGGAGACCCTTACATATTTTGGGCGGTGGGAAAAAAATTCCTTTTGGGAGAAAGTTTATACGATATCATTCCAGGAACACAAGAATATTTGTATCCTCCTGTCGCAGCATTACTTTTTCAATTATTGGCGTTGATGCCTTTCCCTATTGCAGTGGGAATATTCACTTTCTTCAATTTCACGACTTGGTTATTATTAATTATTCTGACTTATCGAATCCTCGAAATTTATTTCCCTAATGACAAACTCAGAATATCCCTGACCTTCGGAATAATTATGACTATTCGCTACTTCTGGCATAATATTATTTGGGTAAACGTCAATGAGTTAGTAGCTTTAATGAGTGTCGCAGGAGTCTATTTTTATCTCAAAGATAAAGTAAATTTGGGCTTGGCTTTATTGACATTAGCCATGTGGACAAAAGTAATGCCCTTGTTAATCATCATTGTTTTATTTATTCGCCGACCAATTCATACGTTTGTCACTGTGTTTGGATTTAGTGTTGTATTGTTAGTAATTATTATGGGTTTTAGAGAAGTAGATCGAGGAGTACAAGACTACCTTGATTTTTGGAATATTGCTTTCAAACCATTTTTATTAGGAGGAAAAGTATATACACTTTGGATTGCTTTTGGGATTTCGGCAACATTTTCTAAACTCTTAATAGCTCATCCTGATTTGAATGGAATTCATTATAATATTGCGGAACTGTCGCCAAAATTAGTTGGAAAATTGAGCCTTATCGTACGCCTAATTATTTTTGGAGCTACTTACTTTTTCGTTTTTAAAACTCGTAAACAACTCCAAATTCCTTTATTGAGCATTGTATTGATATATTTAACAATTTTATTAGTAGCGGGTGTGTCATGGGAAGGTCATCATGTAACACTGTTATTACCCATTGCAGGTTTATGCCAAATATTAACGCTTGAAAATAAACTAAAACTTCGTAACAGCCTGATTGTAAGTGGAATAGTTGTAGGTTTTGCCACGAGTGATATTGTAGGTACAACGCTATCAGATTATCTACAAGCATTTAGCTTAATAACGTATTTTGTTCTGTTTATGTACGGAATCTCCATTTGGTTGAGTTATTCATACTTAAAACGATTTAATTTGTTAATTACTTTACGGAAGAATTAAATTTATTTCTCAAATAATTCACACTATTTTATAAGCGTTTTCAAAATAAAAGGACGGCATCGTTCAAAGCAACGCAGTCCTTTTTGTATCAATAAATCCTTAATCACGATTCTCAATCTTATTCAAATCCACCTTGCTTTTCTT
>JAYUIP010000358.1:0-6962 GCA_043765945.1 Arcicella sp. | reverse complement strand
TATTAATGGCAGTTGTGTTGGTTGGATTAGCTTTATAAGAAGCCCATTGCGTAGCCCAGTTTGTTCTTGGTTGCAACCCTAACATAATCGTATCAATCAAGAAAGTTTTTTGATTAGCACTCAATCCAGTTGCCATTAAATTATTGGTAATTAAATCCATCACGTTTGTTATGTCTGTGACATTATAAGTGGCAGTTGTGGGCTTATCAATCATTGCCAATAAATCTAATTTAAGATTAATCAAAGGCGTATTTCCTGAAACAAGGGTTCGTCCTGTAATTAATCTGTCGGTAAAAGAGTTGCGTAAACCAACTTGAGAAGTATTTATCCAGTTTCTGGTGTAACCCGTTTGATAGTATGCGTCATAACCAAACACACTTGGCTGGTCAATGAGCGACATTTGCATTTCAACCATTCTGTCGTGGAGAAACTGAGCGTAAGACTTATGGTTTTTTATACTATTAACCATATTTCCAACGTCAATGGTGGGTACTGAAAAATTGAAGAATCTATACGCACCAATGGTAAATTCTGCGGGTGATTTGATGATGGAACCGATATTCTCTGCATCATAAAAATGTTCAGAAGCAAGCAGTTTTTGGATAATTGGTTTTATCTCAAAAGTGCGTCCAGTTACAGAATCGGCATTTTTGAAGATATCTGACAACGGGATAATCACATTGTCTTCAATTTCTTGCGTGACGTTTGGATTCACGAAAAAACGGTATAATTTTCGACAAATGAATTTTGGCGTTTCGGGATGGGCAAAAAGCATATTCAAAAGCTCATCTACCTCAAATTGTCCCACGTCAGTATATCCAACTGGAATAGTTGCGGGGGTATTAATCGTTACTGACCCGTAGTTTACTGAAAATATTTTGGGAGAAACATCATGGCGACTTAAAGTGAAATAACTCTCCACAAAAGTTGTTCCGTTGGTGTAAAAATTTCGATGTCGCCACCCTGTTAAAACCCTGGCAGCGGCTTTTACGTCATTTTCAGTATAGTTATTATTTCCCGCAAAGTTCTTAGCTCCAACCACAAATAATTCTTGCAATTCACGACCATAATTTTCATTTGAAGCGGCACCACTCGTTGATTTGGTATTTTCATTTCCGTCTAAATACCTTAACATAGCAGGGTCATACGTAATGTCACGAACGAAATCTTTAAAGTTTTCCAAAGACCGACCTCTCACTTTTGTAAAATACTTATAAATTGCTCGGTATTCATCTACATCGGATTGAGTTGTAACGAAGTGATTTTGCCAAAAAAGGGTCATTTTATCAATAATTGAAGGATTCCCTCCCTGTGCTGCCATCATATTGACCCACCAATATTTGTAGTATAAACGAAACTCGAAATTTCGATTGAGCGTAGAATCATAAACAGAATCTGCATATTCTTGTCCAACCGTAGTTTTAGTATCATTCAAATCGACGGGAGGCGATGGAATGTAATTGATGCTGTTGATAAGATTTTGAATAGCAGTCGAGGCATTTAAACCTGTGAAGTTAGTAATTTCCGTTTGCGTAGGTCCGAAAGTTGCCCTACGAAGCAAATGAGCCGCTTGCGAAGTGGTTAGAGGTATGGCATAAGCGTTTAGGGAATAGTTCATAAATTGAGCAGTTAAAAAATGTGGGAAACGTAACAAGGATTAAAATTGGGCGTAGTGGAGGGATTCGAGAGGGGCAGAATACATTTTGGTGCGGCAATAGTTCCATGAATTTAGCAATAAAACTTATCTTTTCATCACTAATTACATTGTTTAATTAATTATTCAACTTCCCGAAAGTTATTTCTATTTTTGGGAAGTTAAAGAAATTTTGATTTTTTTATCCCATTACTGACTTTGTAATTCCCAACAGAATTCCTTTCCAAAGTGTATAAAAGAACGGTTTTGTCGGTAATCTTTCATATTGAATGGTGGACACTCTCACGGGTTGTTTACCCAATGGATTGCCATCTTTTATCACAAATTCGTTAGCAAAAAAGGACAGTAATTTTCTCTTTTTCAAGCCAGGGTCATCTCCTTTTTTTAAGATTGTTATGTTCAAATCTTGGTAAAGCATCGTTGCAGAGCCTTTTAAGCCGTATTTGTCTCCTTTTAAATTACAAGTAAATTCATTTAATATTCCCTTTTCGGCTTTGGCAAAACCCAATGATGAAGTCACTTGGTTAAGGTAAAGAATATCCATTTTTTTCACATTCCCCATGAATACGAAATCACTTTTAGGAGCCATCATATCAAAATCAAATTTCAGCGTTATTGCCGCTTTGTTCATTAAATATCCATTAAAAACAACTTGGCAATTTGGGTTGTTTCTAAGCGTAAATGTGTCGTTCGTAAAGTTTTTAATATTCCCAGTAACCTTCTTGAAAATAACATTGCCAACAGATTTTGTTTCGGGATTATATTCAGAATAGGTAATATTAAGATTATTCATTTTCACATCGTCAATCATAAATTTTAGGTTCCAGTCTCTGAAAGCCTCGTGCGGGAAAGGGCGATATGGAGCCTTTGGAGGCTCATTAAACATTCTGGTATCCGTGAAAACGGATACTTTACCTTCATTAATTTGCAGTTTATCAGCATATATTTTCTTATCCCTAAACAATTTTTCAATGTTAATTTCGCTCAACTTTATGTTATTGAAAATGATTCCAATACGGTCGTCTCCATTAGTTCGGACGCTATATTCCATTTCTTTAAATCGAGGTTGAACCACAAAGTTTTTTATGGAAAGAGAACGAGTTTTTGTGGAGAAAAGCAATTCGTTAATTTTGATTGTATTGAGTGAATCTTGCGAAGGGACTTGCACTTTTTTCAAACTAAAAACGCATTCTTTTGTATAATAAAAACGCTGTTTATCTCTATCAGAAGTAGAATCAATTAATAGGTCAGATACCTCCAAATCAAGATTTTCGATTTTACTGATTTGCTGTTTATTGGACTTTGCTTGGTTAAGATAGGCAAAATTTATATTCTGGAAAACTATTTTATTAACAGAAAAAGATTTGACAAATTTTGAGATTATTTGGTAGGGAGATTTTGCCGTTTTTATTGAGTTATAAGATTGTTTTTCGTGCAGTAATTCCACATCAGGATCGGTGATTGAGATTGTTCCTAATTCAAGTTTATTGGAAAAAAATATTTTCCAAGGGTGCAACCCAGATAATTTTATTTCATCTACTTTACCTTGATAAATATTGTCAGGTAATCTCTTTGCTTTTCTTAAACTATCAAACACCATTGAATCTGCACGCCAAATCACCCCCAAGACTCGGGCATTCCCAGAGATTACATTATAGTTAATATCCTTAAAATCAAGGTGATAAAGATTATCAGTTGATTCTAAGACAGCGGTTTTAATTCGCTTGGAGAGCATGGGTTTCAAATTCCAAAAGCCAATCGTTGAGACAACCAATAAAAGCCCAACAATCCCAAAAAATGAGAATATTAAGGCTTTTTTAGAATTTGTTTTATTTGTCTTTTCCATTAATGGTTATTGGTAATGATTTGACATCAATTAGTTTCAAGAAAGTCTTCGCTCAAAGCAAAGGCTTTCTTGATTCCATACAAATCAAAGTTAAATTTCAATTTTCAATAATTTTAAAATAAACTATACGCCAATCCAACTGACAAGTTTGTTCCACGGCTTCCTAATAAACCAACATTGAAATTGCCAAATACCCCTAAACGTTTAATGAAGAAGTATCTTGCCCCCGCTTGTGCGTATAAAGCCGAACCTGTTTCATCCAATATTTTACCATATAAAGCTCCTAAATACGTGTCAAACTTATTAGAAGATCTACTCACATTTCCTGTAAAGTGATAATTTAATCCTACACCAAATAATCCATCACGAACTTTCACACCGTCAGTAGTTTTACTGCCATACCAAGTTCTTACTTCCACTCCAATATTTCTACCTATTCCGTACTCTGCCACCAGCATCAACGGCAACAAGTCTTTCTGATAAACAAGTCCCGCTCCAATCACCAATGAACCTTTATGGAAAACTGCATTCATGGTAGGGTCAGCAATTAAAGTTACATTACTTTTAGGAGTATTTATTTGAGCAACTTCAGTAGGTTTGTCTGGAGTAACTTTGTCAACTGCCTTATTAACTGCCACTTTTACATCTTTTTTTACAGTGTCAATTTTCGCTGCCACTTTCGCTTTTGTTGAATCAAATTGCATGGCTATTCTGCTCTTTGTACTGTCTGATTTGCTTGCAACTTTTGATTTAGTTGAATCCATTTTCGTTGCCATTCCCTGATTTTTCGTAGTATCTACTTTCAAACTATCTCTTGGTATCTGTGCCATCGTCACCGTAGAAGCTAATGATATTACCAATATCGAAAGCTGAATTCTGTTAATCATTGTTTTCATTACTTTGTGTTTAAAGTTTATATTTAGTTGTACATCATAAATGGATAAATAAACCGTTCCACGTGACTGAAAAGCCTATTTTTTCATTAATTGGGGAAAATTATACTCGGTTTATTAAAAAGATTTTAGTTGCAAATCTTCACGTCGATGTTAGACGAATTTTAAATTAGCATCTTTTTTTGGGACACTCCGCATTGAACTTGGTGGTACTTTGTGTAATCTTACCCTAAAAACACAAATGACCCGAAAGTAAACTTCCGAGCCATTTTTTTATAGGAAAGAGATTAACAATTTATTTTTCAGCAACTTCATTTTTAGCTGCCTGTTTCTTTAGTTTATCATTTGCTACAATTGCAAATTCAACTCTACGATTTTGCTCACGTCCTGAATCTGAAACATTTTCAGCCACTGGATTTTTCTCTCCGTATCCTAAAATTGTTAAACGACTTTTAGATACTGAATTCGATTTTAAAATTGTAGAAACTGCTTCTGCTCTCTGCTGAGACAATTTCATGTTATATTCGCCAGTTCCAACATTATCTGTGTGTCCTGCCACTAAAATTTCAGTGTCTGGATACTGCTTCAAGGTTTCAGAAAATTTTATTAAATTTTCGTTTACTTTCGGATTTATTTTAGATGAATTAAAATCAAAAAGTACGCCCGATTTCATGGTGATTTTAATGCCTTCTCCCACACGTTCAACATCTGCCAAAACGTCTAAATCCTTCTTTAACTTTTCGGCTTGTTTGTCCATATATTTTCCAATAAATGTTCCCGCAACACCCCCAACGGCTGAACCAATGATGGCATAAACCGCAGGATTTTTTGATTTGCTACCTATGACTGCTCCCAAAGCTCCACCCGCTCCAACGCCAATAATCGCTCCACGTTGTTCTTTATTTAATTTTTTAAATGAATTACACGATGACGACCCAAAGGCAAGAACTGCCGAAGTCAAAACAAAAAGTGTTTGTTTTTTTAGATTAATTGATATCTTATTCATTGTTGTGTGTTATTTGGTTTACAGCATACATCTAAAATTGCGTTCCATTAACAAAATATTAATTTTAATTTATTAATCACTTGATTGTTAATTGTTTACATTATATAGGTTTTAATTTTTAGGGGTAAAATTTCTACACAATGGGTAAAATTTCTTACTCTTTGTGAACAATGGGAATATTATCAAGAAGTGTATTTTCTATTTTTGCAAAAGCCATTTGAAGATTATGAAGATGCCTCGTCAGAACATCTTTTAGGTAGGGCAGTGTTTTAATCTCCAAAATTTCCAACATTCTCTTGTATATCTTCACCAAATATTCATCTCCAAATTGACAAGAAACCATTACTGTTCTTGGATTTTTGGAAGCACGAGCCATACCAAAATAAAATTGTGATTGGTTCATCTTAATGTCCTCAAAGTGGAGAGGACTTTCCGCATTTTCTATGGAGTCCATCAGCGGGTTTAATTCTTCAATAACTGTTACAGATTCCTCTACTTGTGCTTTAAAATAAGGTTGAAGTTCTGGGTTATGAATCATATTTATCAGTTTGTGATACACCTCAATCCGATACTCATTAATCTTGAAAATACTGATTAATCCTTTCAAGATTTCTTCACTCTTTATTTTCATAATTTAATGTGTGTTATGGATTGGAACGCAGTTGACGCAAATGCCATTTTTATAATACAGAAAAATGCCAAAACTATTGTCTTGGCATTCTTTAATAAAAAACAAGGTATTACAGTAAAATTAATACTTTGCCTGACTACTTAATGTATCTTGTTCAGACTTTGCATGGTCTTCTGAATTCTTCAAAGATTGAATAACTTTCAAAGATTCAGCAATTGATGAACGCTGAGAATGTAACAAACTCATAAAATCAGGAGACGCTTGTACTTTATCTAACGCCAAGGCAGTATCATAGGCTTTGACTGCTGTTTGATCACCAAATTCACATGAACTCAAAATGGTTTCACGATTGTTTGAAGAAATCGCAGCTTTGAAGTCTAACCAAGCTTGATGAATTTTACCTGTGAAAGTACTTCCCGAAACAGGCTCACCACCAAATTTTTCTACGTGTGAGGCTAATTGATCAGCAAAATGTTCACTTTCATTAACCATTCCTTGGAAAAGTCCCTTCAAATCGCCACCGTCAATATCTTCCGCAGCTTTTGTGTAACCGTTGATTCGGCTGTGATTAATCTCAATCAACTCATTCAGAGCGGTTAAGAGAACGTCATATTGTGTTGTCATGATGAAAGATGTGCCTCTTAATTAATTAAAAAACACGTTTTTAGTTTATTGATGAGGTATAATAATTATTTATTCTATAGAAATATTTAGTTTGCTTTATTAATGACTTACTGCAAACATTTTACTGAATTTTTAACTCAAAGCCGCTTTCGCTTTCGCCTTTAATTCATCGTATTTATCACCAATTGCATCACCCATATCTTCGGCTTTATCTTTGGCATCTTCATACATATCACCCGCTTTGTCTTTCATGTTTTCCCATGTATCTGAAGCATCATCTTTCAAATCTTCTGCTTTATCAGATGCGT
>JAYUIP010000357.1:0-2456 GCA_043765945.1 Arcicella sp. | reverse complement strand
ATAGCTGCAAACTGCCTACTGATTTTACTGCCTACTGAAAACTATTTCACATTTCCAGCTTCCATATAATCAACCACTAAACTCGCCATTGATTTCATGCCTAACACAAAACCACCTTCGTCAATTTGAAAGTCGGGTGTGTGGTGTGGAGCAGTTTCGCTTTCTTTTTTGCCTTTGGAAGCACCACCTAAGAAGAAAAATAAGCCTGGTACTTTTTGTTGATAAAACGCAAAATCTTCGGCACCCGTTACGGCAGCAGTAATTGTGACATTATTTTTCCCTGCAATACCTTCTAAAGTTGGTATCATCTTATCGGTCAAAGCCACGTCATTGAAGGTAATTGGACACATTTTTGTAATTTTAACTTCGGCAGTTGCTCCTGCACTTTGAGCAATATTTGTGGCAATCTGAGCCACACGAGCGTGAATCATGTCTTGTACCACAGGGTCGAGCGTACGAATTGTACCGTTCATATTCACTTCTTCGGGAATGATGTTACTTCTTACACCACCCGTAATTTGTCCAACCGTCACCACTGCGGCAGATTCAGTAATTGGAGCGTTTCTACTCACGATGGTTTGTAAACCCATCACAATTTGTGAAGCCGTTACGATGGGGTCAACGCCTTGCCATGGACTTGCTCCGTGGGTTTGCTTACCTTTTACTTTGATCTTAAACCAGTCTGAACTCGCCATTGTGCCACCTGGACGGTATTTAATTTTACCAACTTCGGTTTGTGCGTTGATGTGTAAGCCAAAAATCACATCTACTTTCGGATTTTCTAAAACACCTTCTTTCACCATCAAATCAGCACCACCTTCTTCGCCCTCGGGAGCACCTTCTTCGGCAGGTTGAAAAATGAATTTAACGGTTCCTTTCAAGTCGTTTTTCATAGATGAAAGAATCTCAGCCGTACCCATCAAAATTGCCACGTGCGTATCGTGTCCGCAGGCGTGCATAACACTGACGGGTTGTCCGTTATATTCGCCAATGGCTTTTGAAGCATACGTTAAATCTGCTCTTTCTTTTACGGGTAAACCGTCCATATCTGCCCGTAGAGCAACCACTGGACCAGATTTTCCACCTTTCAGAATTCCAACAACTCCTGTTTTACCAACGCCCGTTTGCACTTCAATTCCTAATGATTTTAAGTGATTGGCTACTTTTTCAGCCGTTTTAAATTCACGATTTCCCAATTCTGGATTTTGGTGAAAATCTCTTCGCCAAGCCACCACTTTTGCTTCAAGGGTTTCGGCTTTTTGAGCAATTTTAGCTTTCAAGGCTGTTATATTTTGACCGTTTGAATCAGCCGAAATAAAGCTAACGAAAGCCATTAGAGTAATCAATTTTTTCATGTTGCTTGTATGATTTTTAGTTTGGTAAATAATTTGATTATCAAGGTACGAAAAAAAACAAAGCCGACTCAAAATTAATTGAATCGGCTTTTAATTTTACTCCACAAAATCTTTCAAAATAGACTTTCGTCTTCTGGCAATCATTGCTTTATGCCCATTTACCATCGTCACAAATTCTTGTTCTTCGTTGTATTCTTTCACGAAATTTGGGTTAATCATGAACGAGCGATGCACTCTAAGAAATCCACGAGTTTCCAGATAATCTTCAAAGAATTTTAAGGTGTGAGCCACTACTTTTTCTCTTCCATGTTCTAAGATAAAAGTAGTGTAATTAACATTTCCTTTTAGAAGAACCACGTTTTGTAGCAAGACTTTTTTTAATGTCTTTTGATTAATAATTAACAGAGATTCATTCCCACTTTGTTGGTACGTTTTCATATAAATGATTTTGAAGAGATAAGGTTTTAAGGAAGGCATTATTTGATTGAAGCCCTCCTTTTATTATTTAAAATCCAATTTCTAATTTGCTGGTTGTTGCATTGAATTTGAGTTGACCAGTACCTCTGTATTCCAAGTTTTTGGCGATTCCTGTGGTGCTAAGGGTTACGATATGATTGTTATCAATGATTACATGATCACCTAATTGTGGCACTTTAAAACCAACCCACGTTGAATTACTTTCCCAATTGCCCGTCTGAGCTGAAATGACTAAATTTGCCGTTGCTATACCTTGGAATTCATAGGCTCCCATGTCAACTTTTCCACCCGAAAATCTTCTGAGATTACCATCTAAGTCTTTGTCTGTCAGGATGACAGTTCCATTATCTCCACGGTCAATTGTTAAGGATGATGCCTGTATGTGATAATCTCCGTTGATGCTTGGCGATAAACCTTCGGGCGTCAAGTTAACGAATTTGGGATCCATTGACAAGTTGCCAACCCCTGCATATCCCCCTTGAATGGTTGAATATGTGATGATTGATTGTGTATCATTAAACGGCGTTGAATTACCCCAAATGATTGAATTTTTGAGAATTGGTTGAGAATTTGAGTTAAAAATACCTCCATTATATCCACCATTACCCCCAAAAGTTACATTCA
>JAYUIP010000356.1:0-6980 GCA_043765945.1 Arcicella sp. | reverse complement strand
TTATTTGAGCCATATTTGGAAGCATTTTAACGTTGAACCCTTTTCCATTATTTTCAAGATAAATGCTGTTATCAATTGTAATTTCTTTTATTGTTACATTTTCTAATTGCGATGTATCAAAAATGTCTCGTAAAGTTGCTTTTGAATAATCAGCGTATTGAACTATTTTCTTTCGTAAAAAAGGTAATTGTTTCGTTAATTCATCACGGCTGGCGGCGGGATATTCTTTGCCTTCAACGTAATAGGTGATGATGGGGTCAGTAAACCCATTTCCATCAAAATCTTTTACATAAAGTCGGTATGGTGATTCAGTTGTAATTCCGAATTTATTATTTGTTCCCATGTTTCCTGCGAAAAAATCAATGTCTCCGTCATTGTCAAAATCTGCTTGAGCGAGTGTATTCCAAAAGCCACTTTCTGCAATTTTTATAGGGTTTTTACTCACTTTCCCTCCTTCGTTTTTCATATAAATAATTGGCATAAACTCTCCTGCAATCATTAAATCTTGCCAACCATCTTTATCAATATCCGCCCATAATGCAGTTGTAACCATCCCCATATTTTTGAGTTCTTTGGAAGCCACATCACGAAAAAAACCTCTATTATTTTGTAATAAATAGCTTGTTCCTGCTTCGCCATATCTCATAATTTGCCGTCTTCCACCCACAAAAAGGTCCAAATCTCCGTCTTTGTCATAATCTGAAGAAACTACGCACGAGCTTGGCGTATTCATTTTAGGTAATCTTTCGGGTGAATATTTGAAGTTACCATTGCCGTCATTTAAGAAAATCTGGTCTTGATAAAAAGTAGAATTAACTTCAAATTCATTCCCTCCACTGGCAAGATAGAGGTCCAAATCTTTATCGTTATCGGCATCAAAAAGTAAGCATTCACCGCCATCACCGATTGGAATGGGGCTTTTTAAGGCTTTTTCAGTAAAATTTCCGTCCTGTTTTTGAATAAAAAACGTTCCTGTTTTATAGAGAGAACCAGACACAAAAAAATCTTCTAATCCATCAGTATTAATATCACCTTTGGTCATAGTTGGACCTTCGGATGAAAAACGATGAGGTAATAATGGTTCAGCAGCAAAATCATTGTAAGGCTCTTCAATGTTTTGGAAAGGAAATTCAGAAGTTTTGAAAATTGGCGTTTCAGGCTTCTTAGGAATATATTTGGGTAAATTAGACACTTTTTTAATATTCAAAATTTGATTAGCTTTCACATTTTTCAAGGTTTGAAATGTTCTATCCGTCCAAATAATTTGTAGTGAATCAATCTGCAAACTATCTCCCAAGCCAATATTTATCGAATAATCTTTGCTGGATAAATAGCCTTTTGTTACGCTATGATGATAAGTTTGAGTAACGTTTTTCTGGAAAATCAATATCTTTGCTCCCAAAGCAAAACGATTTTGTGAATTCTCTAAAAGGTTAATTTTTAAGTAGCTTTTTCTGGGGGAAATATTTTCTAAAATTTCTGCTCTTTCGTCAATATTATTGGTGATTAAATCTAAATCTCCATCATTATCCAAATCTGAATATATTGCTCCATTCGTAAAAGAAGGCATATTTTCCTCTATTTTATCCGAAATATCATCAAATTTTAACCCTTTTGTATTTTGAAATAGTCGATTTTTAGTTTTGTATTCTGGTTGCTTTTCAGCAGTTTCTTTAATGATTTTATCTGCATCGAATAGTTGCATTTGTTGACCCAATTTCGCATTATCAGTAATAAAATCCATGTCCGTAATGTCATGTCTGTAACCATTACTGATGAATAAATCTTTCCAACCGTCATTATCAAAATCAGCTAACAGTGGCGACCAACTCCAATCAGTGGCATTCACTCCCGCCATCATAGCAATTTCAGAAAATGGTAAACCTTTTCCATTATTCAGTTGGAGTGTATTTCGCATATATTGAGGATTATAATCACGTTGCAAAGCCATCTCAAAAGCCTCATTTGAGAGCGTTCCAGCCATTTTTTTTCGTTGCTGATTGGTACTGGGCATCATATCAGCAACGATAATATCTTGCCAACCATCATTATTAAAATCAGAAATATCATTCCCCATTGAAAAATGACTGGTGTGAGCTAAAAGGGATTTAGATTTCTCCCAAAATCCACCTCTTTGATTGTTGAAATAAATTAAATCATTGGCTAAAAAATCGTTGGAAACGTATAAATCCTCCCAACCGTCATTGTCAAAATCCCCAACGCCAAGCCCGAGTCCCCAACCGTCGTCAATGATGCCCGCTTGGGTGTGGATTTCAACGAATTTTCCCTTATCATTTCTATAAAAAGCATCATTTGCGTTACTGTGTCCATCCAATTCACGGTTTTCTTTGATGCGGTTTGGCTGGCGGTCTTCGTTGGTAGCATTAAGCACGTAAAGGTCTAAATCTCCATCTTTGTCGTAATCAAAGAATGCTGCTTGGCTACTCCAACCTTCGTTGGCAATTCCGTATTTTTCGGCTTGTTCGGTAAAAGTCCCTGACCATTTTCCGCCTTTCATTCCATCATTTACAAATAACAGATTTCTTCGTTCAACGGCAGGACAATTGCCTGATTTACAGATGTATATATCCAAAAATCCATCGGCATTTATATCCACAAATGTTACACCCGTACACCATCCTTTGGTTTGAACTTTGGCTTTTTGGGTAATATTTTCAAAGTGTAGTTCTTTTTTATTTAAGTATAATTCACAAATCCCTTGATTGCTGGTGAAAAAAATATCGGGCAATCCATCATTATTCAAGTCTCCCACACCCATGCCTCCGCCATTATATAAGTAGGAATAATCAATCATGTTGTATTGGTCATTTTCCTTAATAGTATTCATGAAAGTTATTTCTGATATTTCGGAAGGGACTTTTTTGAACCATTTTTGTTGTTCTTTTTTGCAAGATAAGATTATGAGAGTTAGGGTGATTAAGAGGAGTTTATGGAGCATTTGATTGTTGAAATTATTTTGTCTGAATTTGGATTTATGAGATTAATGGTAATGGATTATTTATCGTCGAATTTTAATCCAAAAAATCCATTAATCTCACGAATCCAAATTCAGACAGGATTTTATTCAAATAATAAACCTACAAAAAAAGCATGGAATTGGAAAATCCAAAACCATGCTTTTGATTATTTCAGTAATTTAATTATTCCCAACTTTTATTCTGGGTGACACCTTTATTGGCGTTAATCTCTACTAATGGAATTGGTAAAACTCTGTACTTCGCATTATCAACCGTGCGTCCCGCAAATTCTTTGATAACTTCGGCAGTTTTGCCAAATCTACGTGCTGTTGAAAATGTCCAACCTTCTCCTGCAAATTCTGTAAGCCATTCGTTGAAAACTGCATTTTTTAATGTTTGTCCACTCAAACCAGATAATGACTTTAAGCCTGCTCTGGCACGAACTGTGTTAATGCCGAATAGTCCATCGCCCGAAGCACCATTTGCCACAGCTTCCGAATGTGCTAAAAGAGCATCAGATAAGCGTAGAAGCACATAATTTTTCTTTGTATATTGCCACCCACCGGTTTTGTATTCAATATTTTTTTGAAGAATCACATTGTTAAAAGTACGGTCTGGAGAGTTTGGAGCCACAAAACCAGATTTAGCTTTTGGGTCAAATTTAACTACTTGTCCACCCGCATTTTTTGAACGATATTGTTCCATAAAAGTAGTCTTAATACGTTTATCGCCCGTTTCAAATTTTGCTCTGAGTCCTTTATCACCCACAATCCAAGCATCGCCCCAACCTGCGGCAGTCACGTTATCGCCAGCTTCAAGCGTGTTTGGATCGCCACCGTCCCAATCCGTTGGGGTGAAATGGGCGTGCATATTGCTATAATTCCCAAATGGGCTTTTGTCAAAATCATTTTGAATTTCAAAGAAACGCTCTCCCATATTTTTCTTTGTTACACTAAATACATCAGAAAAATCAGTGTACAAAGTTGCTCCGCTTTGGTCGATAACTTCTTTGGCTTTTGTGGCTGCTTCATTCCATTTTCCAGCTTCTAAATACACTTTTGCCAATAAAGTCTTTGCTCCCCATCGGCTTGCACGCCCTAAATCGGCAGGAGCATTTTGAACGGGTAATTCATTTTCGGCAGCCTTCAAATCAGCTTCCATCAACGCTAAGGCTTTGGCTTTTCCACCTTCATTTGAAATGTTTGCACCTAATGCCGTTGTTGATTTATCTGGTACGGGGACATTTTCAAAGTAGATGTAAACTTGATACAAATACATAGCCCGTAGAAAATGAGCCTCTCCCATGATTCGAGAACGTTTGGCATCCGAGATTTTATCTTTCGGAACGCTTGCCATTCTATCTAAAATAACATTTGCCCGATTAATTCCGTCGTAATTGTCTTTCCAGTAAGCATCAATGTATTCGTCGCTGGCAACGTAAGCCCCAGTTTCGTAATATTGTGGACCTTTTTCATATCCTCCTGCAACGCCCAACGCACATTCAAACACACTACGGCAGTAAAAGGTATTATACCACTGTTGATTCAAGGGACGATAGGCTCCAGTTATAGCGGCTTCCATGTCTTTTTCATCTTTATAAAATGTTGCTGGACTGGCAAAATCGGGTTGTTCATCCAGGTTCTTGCACGAGAATGTCAGCGTAAAAGCCGTGGCTAATAAAAAGGCATTTCTTAGTATTTTTTTCATGATAATATCTTGATTTTTAATGTTTTACACAATAATTTTTCAACGTAATGTATAAAAATATTGTTTTGAATTATTCTATTTTTTATTGGAATTATTTAACTATTTACCATAGGACCCCATCCCAAATCTTTTCCCCTGAAGAGAAGGATTTCAATAACGAGTGTTTAAAGTCCTTCCCTTCAAGGGGAAGGATTTAGGATGGGGTGAAATACAATTGCATCCTTAAAATCCTAATTGCAACCCAACTGTGAAACGTCTGGCTCTTGGATAGGCATCATAATCATCGCCACGGTTTAGTGGGTTTTGTCCGCCGTTGCTCACTTCTGGGTCAAAGCCTGTGTACTTTGTAAAAGTCAAAAGGTTCTGCCCACTCACATACACCCGTGCCGAACGAAGATATTTGTTGGTTGGCACTTTGAAACCGATTTGCGTATTTACCAAACGGACAAAAGAACCATCTTCAATAAAGAAAGATGAACGACGGAAGAAACTTGCGAATTCACGGGTTGCATCAACAATTGGACGTGAAGCCGAAGTATTAGCGGGTGTCCAAGAATCAGTCGCTACGATGGCGTATTGGTTGTAATTACCCACTCCGTCAGCGTGTTCCGATGCTTGAAGGTTACGGATTTTACCCCCATGCGAACCTCTGAAAAAGAAAGAGAAATCGAAATTTTTATACGTAAAACTTGAATTGAAACCCCAAATAAAATTTGGATTTGGGTCTCCCAAGTACGTTCTATCGGCATTGTCAATTTTTTTATTTCCATCAACATCACGGTATCTTGGATAACCTGGTTTGTCAATTCCTTCGATACTTGGGTTATTTTTTATTTCATCGGTACTTTTCCAAATTCCGACGTAATCATATCCATACCAACCACCAAGGGGTTTTCCAACGGCAACGTATGAACCTTCGGGTCCCAGATGACTTACTGTAAAAGAATAAAATGGCGGTGAACCAGCCAAGTCAATAATTTCATTTTTCACGGTTGAAGCGTCCAATTTCACATCCCAACGGAAATCTTTGGTATTGATGACGTTATAACCAATAGAAGCCTCAAATCCTTTGTTGTTGAGTGTTCCCGAATTTTGAAGTGCCGTCTGAAAACCAGTAGATGGAGCCAAAGCCACATTCAACAACAAATCGGTCGTGGTGTTATTGAAGTAATCAAAAGAAGCCGTCAACTTGCCATTCATAAACCCTAAATCAAGCCCAAAATTTGCCATTTTAGTGGTTTCCCAGCGAAGGTCAGGATTGGCAACACGTGTTTCACGCACACCCGCAACGACTGCACCGTTTACCAAATAATTATCTCCAGCCAATGAAGCTGATGAACGTCCCGTTGGGATTTGAGAATTTCCTGTGATACCATAACTCAAACGCAATTTAGCATCTGAAATGGCAGGAATTTCTTTCATAAAAGCCTCTTCTTTCAATTTCCAAGCGAATGCCACAGATGGAAAATTCGCCCATTTGTTATTTGCTCCAAACTTTGTAGAACCATCTCTACGCATTGTGAGGGTCAGTAAATACTTATCCATTAAACTGTAATTAACCCTTGCCAAAAACGATTGTAAAACCCAATTAGGCTTACTTGAAAATGGTTGTAAGAATGTTACTCCATCTTGTATATTGTTAACGTCATAACCATTATTTGTGAAACTATTACTTGATGTTCTTGCAAAACGGTTATTATCGGTTTGGTAAGTATATCCGCCAATGGCATCAATGTGACTTTTCCCGAACGTTTTTGAATAACTCAAAATATTTTCATTCAATACGTTGGTGATATTTCGGTATCCCAATTCATAAGAACGGTTGCGTTCACGTCCTAAACGAGTTTGGTCTGAATAATACGTTTCACGATTGTTGTTCGTCAAGTCAATACCCAAAGACGTTTTGAAGTATAGATTCTTGGCTAATTCAAACTGCAAGTAGGTTGTTCCTAAAAAACGAAGTCCATTATCACGGTCAATAATCTCTTGAACTTCTGCCAATGGATTTAACAAGAAACGACCATCGTAAGATTGCAGATTATAAGAACCATCTGGATTATAAATAGGACCAATTGATGACTGACCCAAGGCAGAAATTATTGCCCCACCTGGTCCATTTCTATCGGTTGGAATAGCATTTTGACCCGTTTTACTGATAAGTGAACTTACGCCTAAACGAACTTTATCGTTTAAGAATTTGGAATCAATATTAACACGGAGCGAAAATCTTTCAAAATCGGTACTTTTCACGATTCCATTTTCTTTAAAGTATCCTCCCGAAACCAAGAATTGTGT
>JAYUIP010000355.1:0-2459 GCA_043765945.1 Arcicella sp. | reverse complement strand
AATCTCTCTCTCCGTCAAAAATCAATAGGTAAATCCTTGCCATTGAGGCGATTAGCTGAATCGGAAGATAATGAATCATTATCCGAAGACTTACTTTTTGCCAATGCCCTTCAAGACTATTATCAGGGTGAAAAACTGATTGCCTTTCAGAATTTTCAAGCATGGTCGTTGGGGGATTCTACCGATAAAAAAGGGAAATACTACGCCCTTTTACTGAATACTTTATTGAAGAAAGAGAAAGCTGAATCCGTTTTTATTACTGACATAAAAGACCCAACTGGACAGGGCTTAAAACGTTATCCCTTGAATGAAAATGTGGTTGAAAAAGCCGTGGAAATATTCAATAACAATAAACAGCCCGAAAAAGCCTACGATGCCATTTCAAAAGCCATTGCTTGGCGAAAAGACTCGCCAAAGTTATACCAGTTATTCATCATGCAAGCCTTAACTATTGGCATGAAAGACTATGCAAATGACGGTTTGGCGATACTCCAAAAATTATCCCCAACCGATTATCAGCGTTTTCTACCGACCTATCAAGCCAAACTACAATCCATCGAAAAGGCGGGGGTTGGTTTTCAGTAAATTGGTAAGTTTGTTTTGGAAAAATCAAAACTGCAATGAACAAAACACTCACTTTTAAAAAAGATTTTTGGAGTTCCGTCTATGAAATTGAAGATGGAGAGCAAGTAATTGCCCGAACTGAAAGGAAATCTATTTGGTCGTATGATACTAATGTAAAAATTGGAGAAACGGAATTTTTCTTTGATGTAAAAGGCATTTTCTCAAATTCGGTAGATATTTATCAAGGCGAAGGAAACAAAATTGGCGATGTTAATATTGGTTCATGGTCGGGCAAATGCACCATAAATCTCCAAGATGAAGGCGTGTTTTTCTTTGAAAAAACCGATTTATTTTCAAATGAATGGAAAATTTATGATGGTAATGGAGTATTAATGCAGTTCGATAAAGGTTGGTTTTCAAGCGATGGGAGCATCAATATTTATCAAGAAAATGATAGATGTTTAGCCATCGGAATATTTCTATTTGGTTTATATCAACAAAAAATGGCAGCAGCAGCGGCATTGTAAAAAAAAGTATCATTCAAGTCTTATCACTTGAACCACGAGAGCATCCACGCCAATAAATTCGCTTAACTTATATTAAAAAATGGAAATTATACAAACTACCAATATTTCAAGACGTTACGTCATGGGTGAAGAAATTATTCAAGCTCTCAAAGATGTGACTATTTCGGTTAATCGAGGCGAATACGTGGCTTTTATGGGTCCTTCGGGTTCGGGTAAATCCACGTTGATGAACATCGTTGGTTGTTTAGATACGCCCACTTCTGGACGTTATATCCTCAATAATCAAGATGTTAGTGAGATGACCGAAAACGAATTGGCAACGGTTCGTAATAAAGAAATTGGTTTTGTTTTCCAGACATTCAACCTCTTACCCCGCCAATCGTCGCTCGAAAACGTGGCATTGCCCTTGATTTATGCGGGTTATAACAAAGCCGACAGAATTGAAAAAGCAATGCTTACCCTCAAAGGTGTGGGACTTGAAAATAGGGCTCACCACAGACCAAACGAACTTTCGGGTGGACAACGCCAACGGGTAGCCATTGCTCGTGCCTTAGTAAACGACCCATCCATCCTTTTGGCGGATGAACCCACAGGAAACTTGGACACCAAAACTTCTTACGAAATTATGGATTTGTTCGACCAATTATATTCAAAAGGTAACACCATCGTAATGGTTACGCACGAAGACGACATTGCCCAATACGCTCACCGAATTGTTCGTCTGCGTGATGGTTTGGTAGAATCCGACAAAATTAACAACAACGTTAAAAAAGCGAAGGAATTGATGTTAGGTTTGAAGGAACAGGATTAATATTTCTTTTTTTCTTCTCTAATACTTGCATTCTCAAAAATTCCCCGTACCTTTGCAGTCCAATCAAATGGAAACACAAGACCGCAGGATGGAGCAGTAGGTAGCTCGTTGGGCTCAACTGATTACTAATTGAGAATATTGAAGATTACTTAGTCATTATTCGCTAATCAATTTGCATGAGGGCTGCGTAGAAAGAAATTTTTACGTGACAATTTGTCAAATTCGGGGAACCCTTTAAGTATGGCAATCCCGAGCCAAGTCTTACGAAAGTAAGGAAGGTGTAGAGACTGAATGGCAGATACCTTACCAAGTTAAGTTGGAGGTAAAGAGACAGTCCAGACCACAAATTACGCATCTGGCGTGAGTAGTGAAAACTATAGTGGTAAGCATAACCCAAAGGTCACAGGTTCGAGTCCTGTTCCTGCTACAGTACAAAGGTAAGCATCTGACGCACAGATGCTTACCTTTTTTAATTTTACCACCATTGAGACACTAAGAATTCATGGATACGAAACTTAAAGGTGATATAGCTGAACAAGCCGTAATTTTATACGCCT
>JAYUIP010000354.1:0-2463 GCA_043765945.1 Arcicella sp. | reverse complement strand
TCCAAATCAACGACTTTCAGATACGACAAATTTTGATAATTACTACAATAAGAAAACAAGTAAAATTGTAAATTTTCAAGATATTACGAATAACACCTTACGATTATCAACTCGTTCAGTCGGTTCACCAATTGACCAATATTCTGTTTCGTATATCAAACTAATTTACCCACAAAATTTTGATATGCAGAGTGTTACTGAAAAGGTTTTTACATTACTAAATAATAACAATCAAGACCGATTTATTAGTATTCCAAATGCTCCCAGCAATGTACAATTATACGATATTTCGGATAAAAATAATCTGCAAAAAATTGGCTTTATTAAGAATGGTACAAGTACGGAAGGTATTGTTACGGGACAACAGATTTTAGCAACGAATCAATTTAAAATGGTAGAATCAATTGAGAAAATTAGTTTTAGAAATATTACCGATTCAAAAGCTAATTATCTGATAATCAATCATAAATCAATTCAAAAATACGTAAAAGATTATGCAATTTACAGAGCATCTGCTATTGGGGGAAATTATGATACACTATCAGTAGATGTAGATTTGTTGTATAATTTATTCACTTACGGAGACAAAAATCCTTTGGTAATTAAGCGTTTTTTAAGCATGATGTTGCAAAATGGAAAACCAGAATTTGCCTTCATAATTGGTAATGCAACGTATCCTCAAAAAGCACGAAAAAATGTATCAGATTATCAAAATGACTTAGTCCCAACGCTTGGTTATCCAGGTGGCGATGTACCTTTTACGATGGGATTGAATAGAACAGAATCCAATTTTTCAAGCCTTGGAATTGGTCGTTTGGCGACGGATAATCCAGAAACAGTTTTGCATTATTTGAATAAAGTAAAAGAACACGAAGCTAATCCGATGAATGCTTTATGGAGAAAAAATGCCATAAAAATGTCAGGCGGACGAAGCATTGGGGAGTTGAATTCTTTGAGGCAATACGTTGAAGAATTTAAAGACGTTTGCGAGAAAGGTTTATTGGGTCAAAAGGTGGATTTATTATCTAAAAAAACGGACAGTCCAGTTGAATTTATCAACGTTACAGAACGAGTAAATCAAGGCGTAGGCATGATTTTGATGTTCGGACATTCAGCCCCTCAACAGACGGACATGGACATTGGTTATTGCTCAAACGACCTTCTGGGCTATAAAAACAGAGGAAAATATCCGTTGGTTTTGATAAATGGCTGTGATGCGGGAGACCTTTTTATTACCAAAAAATCTTTTGGTACTGATTGGGTAAATACACCAAACCGTGGAGCAATTTTGTTTTTGGCTCATTCAAATTTAGGTTATCCTTTTGCTTTGAAAGAATATTCTGATGATGTTTATTATTCACAATTTACCGATTCTTTACTGTCAGATAAACCCTTTGGAACGATACTTAAAGAAAGCATGAATCGCTATTTAGAGAAGTCTGCAAACAGTTTTTATGCCCTTGCAAATGCTCAACAATTCACCTTGCAAGGCGACCCAGCGGTGGCTCTTTTTCCAACACAAAAACCTGATTATGAGATAAATAATACCTCCATTTTTTTGAAAAGTTTGGATAAAAATAACCCTTTAAATACCACTTCAGATTCTTTGAAAGTGGGCATTATTGTCAGTAATTTAGGGAGAGTTTCTACACAGAAATTAGATATAAATTTAAAGCGAATGTTCGCCAATGGGACGGTTGATGATTTTAGAGAATTGTCTTTTAATCCCATTAATTATCAAGATACCTTGTACATCAACATCAGAAATGACAAGAATCTAAGTGTTGGAAACAATCGCTTTGAAATCACCTTAGACCCTGATAATCGAATACTTGAAACCAGAGAAAATAATAATTCAGTGGTTTTTGAGTATAATTTTCCCATTGCAAACATCAACATTTTACAACCAGTAGAGTTTTCAATTATTACTCAAAAAGAGGTGAATTTTACCTTACAAATTCCATTAATTGCTAAAAACTCTTCGATAGTTATTGAATTAGATTCCACTAAAAACTATACTTCAAATTTCAAAAAGACTTTCTCTGGAATTGCTCCTCCCCTACTGACTTGGAAGACAAATTTATTGGATAAAGACAGCACCGTTTATTACGTCAGAACAAAACTTTCTTCCGATACAGCCTGGGTAGAAAGTTCGTTTACTTGTATCAAGAATGGCACAGAAGGATTTGCTCAAAATAGCTTTCCGCAATTAGAAAAAACGACGACTGACAATCAAATTATTTTAGAAAATAATCTTTGGAAATTTCCAGAATCACCCGTGAAAATCTCCGCAAAAATCTATGGTTGGAACAATGGAAAAGTAACAGCCTATCGTGGAAACTCTGTGATTTTGAATGATAAAGTTCTCTTGGGCGATGGCGTTTGTTATCCTTGGCAAAACTTCAATGCCGTGGCATTCAATCGTGCCTTGCGTCCCTATTCTGTTTTGCCGAGATTGGTTTG
>JAYUIP010000353.1:0-2463 GCA_043765945.1 Arcicella sp. | reverse complement strand
AACCACGCCACTGCTTCCATGAAAAAAAACGTACCGACTGCCAACAAGATTTTCATTAACATAACTAAATATTTTTACAGATTTATTTATCAAATTTCATAACTATTCAACCCATCAACCAAACGTTTTGAAATTTTGTTTCATACTGAATAGGTAAAAATCCTAAAAAACGAGTATTTCATTACCTTTGTGCTATGAATCAATTATTACTCATCTTCATCGGTGGAGGTTTAGGAAGCCTAATCCGCTTTTCATTAAGTAAGTTTATTCAAGAAAATATTGATAAAACATTTCCTTTCGGCACGTTAGGTGTAAATGTGTTGGCAAGTATTGTTTTGGGTATTTTTGTAGGTATGGTTGAGGTAAAATCATTGACCAATCCTAACTATAAAGCCCTAATTGCCATTGGTTTTTGTGGAGGATTCAGCACTTTTTCAACTTTCTCAAATGATACTTTACAATTGATTCAAAATAATAGAATATTAGAAGCATTAATGAATATTTTATTGAATGTAATTTTATGTATTTTAGCAACCTTTGGAGGAATAACTTTGGCAAAAATATGAATTTAAGAACAAAAGAAATATGCCTCCAAGACACCAAGTCACTAAGTTTTTTTCTTAGAGCCTCAGGGTCTTCGTGGCAAAGAAAACTTTTCACAATACTTTTCACAATGATTTCATTATCAAATAATTACGCCCAAAATTTAGGCAAAATTCTCCACGACTCACACGATGTTTTTAAAGAAAAAACCATTACGAAACGTCGCTTTGGGTATCAGACTTTAATGAATAGAGTTGACACATTGAAGAAAAATCCGATGTTTGAAGTATCGCTTGCCACAAAATCTTCGGAAGGACGAGATATTTATTTAATCAAATGTGGAACGGGCAAAACCAAAGTCATGCTTTGGTCGCAAATGCACGGTGACGAACCTACGGCAACGATGGCTTTGGCTGATGTTTTTAACTTTTTGGAGAATAAAAAAGATAGTTCAAATCAAGAAGTAAACCCAGTTGTAGATAATCTCAGAGAACAATTACTGAAAAAATGCACCTTTTATTTCATCCCCATGTTGAATCCAGACGGGGCAGAAGCGTGGACACGCTATACAACTTTGGGCATCGACATGAACCGTGATGCTTTGGCACTTCAAACACCCGAAGGACAGTTATTAAAACAACTAATTTTTGACATTAAACCAGATTTTGGTTTCAATCTTCACGATAAAAACAGACGATATTCAGCGGGTCAGTCGGGTAATTTAGCCACGATGTCATTTTTAGCAACGGCTTATAATCAAGCCGAAGACATTAATCCTACTCGTAAGCGAGCCATGCAAGTGATTGTGGGGATGAATCGAGCCGTGCAAACGTATATTCCGAATGCCGTAGGGCGTTGGATGTCAGACTATGAACCCCGTGCTTTTGGTGATAATATCCAAAAATGGGGAACGACTTTGATTTTAATAGAATCGGGTGGCTATAAAAGTGATCCCGAAAAACAGTACATTCGCAAACTCAACTTTATGTCCATACTCACTGGTTTACAGATGATTGCGAGTAAATCATATAAGAAGGAGTCCATTAAAGAATACGAACAATTACCTTTAAACAGCAAGGCAATTTATGACTTAATTATCAGGAATGTAACGATAAAAAAAGGTGAAACCACTTTCAAAGCCGACATTGCCATTAATCGAAACGAACGACCAGTCACGGGCAAAGATTACTTCACAACCAGTTCAATCATAGAAGAAATTGGCGATATGTCGGTCTTTTTTGGAACGGACGAAATCGAGTCAACGGGCATGGAAATCGTTTCAGAAAAAGAAATTAGTTTAGGTTCAAAAGCTGATTTTCAGATAGTTAAAGAAGGGAAAATAATTTATATCATTAAAAATGGAGTAAAACAATAGACACATATAACACAGACTTGCAAGTATTAAAGTAAAAAAATCCGTGTAAATCTGTTTAATCCATAAAATCTGTGGTCTATTATTACTTCCGAATGAAGTATTATAAAAAATATGCAAAATCCAGTAATAATTTTTGGTGCAAACGGCTTAGGAGCGGTTGCCCTCGACATTTTCAAAAGAAACAACGTAGTAGTTTACGCATTCTTAGATGACAACGCAGCACTTCATAACACTGAAATTGACGATGTAGTGGTTTTAGGAAGCACCGATGATGAAGGTTTTACCAAATTAATCGGTAAAAAATGCGAAGCCTTCGTTGCCATCGACGACCAAAAAGTGCGTAAAAATATCGTTGATATGATTCTTGAAGTCCGTAAGGTACAAGTAGTAAATGCGATTCACGACCAAGCAACAATTGCTTCAACTTCCGAGATTGGACACGGTAATTTAGTATCTCCAGGAGTAGTCATCAACGCCCGTGCGAAGGTTGGAAATAACAACATTTTGCACAGTAAAGTTTTGATAGATTACGATGCAGAAATTGG
>JAYUIP010000352.1:0-2466 GCA_043765945.1 Arcicella sp. | reverse complement strand
GTTGATGTGCAAGGCTTAACCAAAAAAACTTACCTCCAAGACATCACTCCTTTTGAGCTATACATCAAAATGTTGATGGAATACTTTGGTAATCGGGTGGAATATGACCCCTATAACATCGAATTGCTTTTGCCCCCCAAATTCATTCGCCTCAAATACCAAACTGATGCCGCCAATGACGGCTATGCGATGATGATGAAACACAACGGCTTCATCTTAGCGGATGTGGTGGGTTTGGGCAAAACGGTGGTGGCAAGTATGATTATCAAGAAATTTATCTATGAAAACGGCTCGCAAACCCGTATTTTGGTAGTTTGCCCACCCGCTATTAAACAGGCATGGCAAAGAGCCGCCACGGATTTTCAGATTGATAATCATCTTAAATTTATCACTACGGGAAGCCTTGACAAAGTATTAGATGGTAAAAATTACGATTTTCCCGATGCTGAGTTTTATGATTTAATCGTGGTGGATGAATCCCATAAATTCAGAAATCAAGATACTGATATGTACCTTGATTTGCAAGAGATTTGTAAACGTCCCCGCAAAAATGTGGGGCTGAATGGTGATACCAAGAAAAAAGTAATTTTGGTGTCGGCAACGCCCATGAACAACCGCCCGCAAGACATTGAAAATCAATTATACCTCTTTCAAGATAGAAGAAACTGTACGATTGAGACAGTGGCTAATCGTAATTTGCAGGAGTATTTCAAGCCCATTAATGAAGAATATAAGAAACTATCCATCCAAGAAAAACTTGATATTCCCAAATTGAAAGCTCTTTTTGATAAAATTAGGAATGATATTATTGAACCCTTGGTGATTCGGAGAACCCGAACCGACCTCGAAACGGGTGAATATAAGGATGATTTGATTGCCCAAAACATCAAATTTCCTAAACTTGGCGATCCCACTGAGCTATATTATTACCTCAACACCGACCTCGCTCAACTATTTTCCGATACCATCGACATTATTTCGGGGGTGGAAGGAACGGGCGAATACAAGAAAAAATTACCCGTAGCCTTGGAATATTACCGCTACGCTGCCATTAAATACCTAAAAAATGAAGCCGATAGAAAGGTTTATGGAAACGTTGAATCCATCTCTGACCGTCTTGCTCACATCATGCGATTATTGATGGTAAAACGTTTGGAAAGTAGTTTCAAAGCATTTATCGATTCTTTGCAACGGTTGCAAAAGGCTTGTCAGAACATGATTGATATGTTTGACGAAGACCGTATTTTTATCGCCCCCGACCTCAACGTTAATAAAATGATGGCGGACGGATTGACGTATAATGAAATTCAAGAAAAAATTGAAAAACGAGGTGGCAACAACCGTGAATACAAAGCGGATGCTTTTAGCGATGATTATTTGGAATTACTGAAAACTGATAAAACAAAAATTGATAAACTCTTAACTCGTTGGCAAACCGTTACCCACGACCCTAAATTGGAAGCCTTTACGGAAGGTTTGGAAAATGAGTTTTTCCTACCCGAAAAAAACCACGAAGGCAAATTAGTGATTTTTAGCGAAGCCAAAGATACCGCCGACGAACTTACGAAGGTGATGAAAGCCAAAGGGCATAAAGTGCTTGCCGTTAGTGCCAAAAACCGCAAAGATGTGGAAAACGACATTCGGAATAATTTTGATGCAAACCTCGAAGAAAGCCAATGGAAGTACGATTTTGACGTAATCATCACCACCGAGGTTTTGGCGGAAGGGGTCAATCTGCACCGTGCCAATGTTATCATCAATTATGATGTGCCATGGAACAGCACCCGTTTGATGCAACGTATTGGGCGGGTGAATCGCATTGGTTCACGGGCGGAACGGATTTATGTGTATAATTATTACCCCAGTTCTCAGGGCGATGTCCACATTAAATTGGTCAATAAAGCCCTCCGAAAACTCCAAGCATTTCATACTGCCTTTGGCGAAGACAACCGTATTTTCTCTGCCCTCGAAGAAATTGGGGATGGCGGTCTCTACGGGGCAAAACTGAAACAAGAGGAAAGTGAAATACTAAAATATTTGATTGAGTTAAGGGAATTTAGGAAGAAAAGTCGGGACTGGTATAATCAAATCAGTAAGATTCCGAACAAGGCACGGGTTTTTAGAGACCCGCAAAAAGTGCCTACCGAAACTATACCCATCATTCATCAAGGTTCCCTTCCTTTGGCGAATAGTTCGTTGTGTTATCTCAAAGCTGATAATCATCCTGGGGTATTTTGTTTCATCAGCGAAGCGGGCAATACACAGGAGTTGAGTTTTTTGGATGCCGCCAAATTATTCAAAGCCGAAATGGGCGAAAATGCCCTTAAAACTACTTCTGACCTACATTTTACGCAAGTAGAGAATGCCTATAATTTCTTTAAAACGGACGTTGTTCAGCAAAATATGCACTCGGGTGTGAACCGACAGAACCTAAGCCCGACCGAAAACAAAGCCATTACTAACCTC
>JAYUIP010000351.1:0-7018 GCA_043765945.1 Arcicella sp. | reverse complement strand
GTGAGTTCGCCCGTGATGCTTTATGATGCTCACCAAGAACCTCCCCTGAAAACAGGGTTTCATTATGCTTGGCGGGTAAGGGTGATTGATGCTACGGGTAATAATGCCTACGAGAATGGGGGAAAAAGTGAAGTGTGGTCGTTTCGTTATGGCGTAAAATGTGGAGATACTCAAAATTTGCAACTCAGATTATTGGGCGGAAGAACCTACCGTTTGACTTGGGACTATGCCAAAACTGCGAATAGTTACGAAATCAATTGGCGACAACGAGCTTCTATCAATTGGCAAATTGACAATAGCCACTACAATAACCTTGATTTGACATTAGACCAAAGCCTTGCCTATGAATTTAGGGTAAGGACGGTTTGCCAGAGTGGAGAAACGGGAGCATGGTCCGAAACATTGGATTGGGAAAAAGGCGGTAGTAAACAAAGCCAAAACAGTTCTGCTCGCACGAGTGTAGGCACGGAAACGACCACCACCACCAGCACCAGCACCCCCGAAGATGACCTAAATAAAGTCTTGAATCCTTTGGGCAATACGGTAACTTCGGGAGACGCCAATCCCGATAAAGCCAATGATTTATTAAAACAGCCTGCTGATAATATCATCCGTTGTAACAGTGGCGTAAAAACCACTACTGAAAGTTGTGCTGATGATAAAAGTGTGGCTTACACAGGCGGAGTGAGTTTACCAAGCCCTGCCATTGGCACTAAATTATACTTGAATGGCTATGAAATTGTACTGACCAATGGCGATGCTACCAAAGGCGAAGGTTTACTTTTCTTTCCGTATTTGAAGAAGCGGATTCCAGTGGAGTGGACGAGTAAAATTGACATAAGACAGGGGGAAAACGCCTGAATATGGTTGTATTGTGGGGGCAAATGACAAAGTGCAAGTGCAAGGCTCAAACGCAGGGGCGTTGTCGGATGATTTGAATAGGCAGTTTACCGCACTGGCAGCTTGGTTGAATACCCCTGGGAGTTTTACGGGGACGTTTGGGGAGGCGTTGGCATTGGTAAAAAAGAAAGGAGAGGCGATTAGAAAAGGAGAAGAAATTGATTTTAAAGAAACGAAAAATGCCCTCATAGCTTCTCAGAGTGGTGTTAAGGGTTGGATTGAAGCCATAAAAACAACATTTGGATCATCTCCCGAAGGTGAAATAAATACAATATTAAGTAACCTTGAACAAAATCAAATTCAATTATCAAGTATTATATCTTGTGTTGAAAAAAATGTACCTCCCATTACACCCAAAACCTCACCCATTCCCAAGAAAGGGGGTCCATTATGGGTTGATAATATTTTTTTAGAAAGTTGTACATTAAGTACGGAGCAGGCGGGACAAATGATAAATCTATATGCAGATGCCATCACTTCTAAGGAAACATTAGAATTAGTTACAAAAAAATTCAACTTTGATGAAATTGCGAAAACCGAAGTTAGTGAAGCTACTCCAGATGACAATTCTAATATTTTGTATATTCTTGAAGTAAAAGCCGAAGATAAAAACTCAATAAACAATGAACCCATTTTAATTGATGCAGATAGAAGAAAATCCGAAGTAGAAGACCGACAATCGCATACTGATTTAATTCCTTCAAGTGATTTAGGCAAAGAGTATTATAAAGAAATTACATCTGTCTGGGATATGATAAACAATCCATTAAATTTTCCGACTGACAAAAAATCTTGCTATGAAAGCTACATAAATAAATCTTCATTTTTTCTTCCTTCGTGTGTAAAGGATTATTATATTAAGATTGATGCTTTTGCCAGTAAAGATGGTTATTTAGGGAAAAAAGGTAAACTTATTCTTAGTGATTTAATAAGTAATCAGATTGTAAGAAATTTTGATGAAAAATTTATAGAACGTTTTTTTATGGATAAAATTAAAGGGTATAGAGCCACTAATACTTTTAGTGAGAAAAAGAGTATGTACAGTGACGAAAGCCTAAGTAATGGCATTAGAAATAAATATGAAAAAGCGGCATCTGATTTATTAAATAATTTTTATAAAAAAACTGGAGAGGACTATTATTCTACCCAAACTATTTCAGAAACAATTTTTAAGACAGAAGTAGGCAAGCGTAGAATTCTAAACGCAGCAAAAATTATTGATAGAATGTTTTATAATAGAATCGGAAGCCAAAAGAAATCACAAGATGCTACTCCTGCCTTGTACAAGACAGGTTACCCAAAATGGTCAAGCGAAAATATGAAGGATGAATCTCTTAATGCTTTTCCAAGTCAGACTGCATTTCCTATCCCCAGTACAGATGAAGAGTGGTTTATGATTTTTACCGTAGGTGGTACACAAGGCGTTAAAGTTGCTATCAAAAATATTGATCCCATTATTGTGGGTTCTTACAAAGGATATAATGCAGAAATTGTTGTTCAATATTTAGATACCTTTGGAGTAAGTGAAACAGATTTTTCAAAATCACTTTTACCTACATGGTTTGGCGATGCAACAATGGGTAACAATTTTACAGATTACAATTATCGAGGGGGTGTATTAGCTCAATGGGTTTTACAACATCAATATGGTTATAAACCATTCACGGATTATTTTACTTATACAATTAAAATGCAAAGAAGATGGAAAATAGATTAAAAAAGAAATATTTTTATAGAATAGCATTATGCCTTTTGGCAATAGTTTTTTTACAGTACCGTTACTGTCTGTTTTATAGATATACCATAGATGATAGTGATTTTGTACAATTAAATGTATCTTCTTTTGTAAGTAAAAAGAATAATATAGTGTATTACTATGGTCTAAATCATTTTTGCAAGAACTATCCTAAACAATATCAACAATGTATAGAAGACTTTACCCAATCTATCATTGATACAAGTACTTATAATGAAACTTGGATTGAGATACTTGATATTTCAAAATTTTATAGTGAGGAAATTGAACAGATTAAAAGTGGATATTTGGACGAAAGTAAATTGGAAGACGAACATCGAGAATCGTATATTTATTATAGAATACATAAAAAAAAGTTAGAGGAAAATACTACTGATAAACATGAGCATTTTCATTGGTATATTCCTGAGATGAAATATTTAAACCCACCCAACCCACTTGAAGTAGATCCAAATATTCAGGTCATAATAGTAGATACTATCATGCATTAAAATAGCACAAAATTATACCTCAATGGCTATGAAATTGTACTGACCAATGGCGATGCTACCAAAGGCGAAGGTTTACTTTTCTTTCCATATTTGAAGAAGCGGATTCCAGTGGAGTGGACGAGTAAAATTGACATAAGACAGGGGGAAACGCCTGAATATGGTTGTATTGTGGGGGCAAATGACAAAGTACAAGTACAAGGCTCAAACGCAGGGGCGTTGTCGGATGATTTGAATAGACAGTTTACCGCACTGGCGGCTTGGCTGAATACACCTGGAAGTTTTACGGGGACGTTTGGGGAGGCAATTGAAGAGACAAAACGCCAAGCAAAGGTTTTACTTGATAAAATTGCTGAGGGTAAACTACCAACAGTAGAAGAATTGGGAAAATACAAAAACGTTTGCAAAGCCTTGAAAAAGGGAATGGAAACATGGAAAGAAGATATTCAAAGGCAATTTCCAAGTCCAACACCGCCAGAAATTGCACAAGTCCTTGCTAATATTGGTGGATATTCTGCTCAATTACAAGATTTATTAGATTGTAAATCATCAGGATATAATTATAAATTCCACGACATGGAGGTTCATGGAGGACCAAATGATGATTTTGATAAAAATAATGCTTTGGTTGTTTGTGATGTTAAAGCAGGGCAAAAGGTAGCAGAGAATTTGCTGACTGATTTGAGTAATATTTTATATGATTTACCACAGAAATTTGCTTCTTCTGAATTTCTTGTAGGAAATGATGAAGGTTGTGATAACATTACCAAACTATGTAAAAATGCTTGTGGAGAGTATTTACTGTTACACAAAGTTAGGTCTAATCCGATTGCTGGAATTTCTCATGAGTACATTCCTCCAAGAGGTAAAAAAGCAATTTCTACCTTTTTTACCAATAATGTTGAATATTATCAATATTTGTTATTTCGAGTTCTTCATAGTGACGAAATGGGTTGTAAAAATTTCATTTTAGGAAATGATACTTATTTAGACCAAGAATTTTTCAAAAAGAGAGATAAATTATTACTCTTTTTAGCCTCAAATTATTCATGGAAGTTTTCATACACAACCAGACATCAAGTAAATAGTCAGCAAGAATGGGAAGCGTTTAAGGTTGATATTTTGGAGCAGTTGGTTGATGATTCTCAAAATCAAGCTGTGGCTGTTGAGTGGATTGAAGAGGTACATTCAAATTTGCAAGCTGAGACATTGGGAAGCATTCTTGGGGCTGTAACGGCACCTGATGGGTTAATAATTGAATCGGGAAGCTCGGCAATTGTAACGGTTGCCAAAGCCATTCGTTCAACTGCCTTTGGTTCAAAAATTATTTTGGGATTAAGTAAAAGTTTAACTTATAGCAAAAGTGTATTAAAGATAGCTTCTCAAACGAAAGTTGTAGCTAAATTTGCCAATTTAATTAAGAATTTAATTGGGGCTGAAAAGATATTATCAATTGAAGGTAAATTTATTGATTTTCAATTAGAATCTGATTATGTAAAATATTTAGCACGTAAAGCAACACAACAAAAGGCTCCACGTGGTAGACTTGAATGGAAAGATGCAAGAGATTATTGGTTAAACGATTCACCACTTGCAAGGGGAAATGCATTCAACAGAAAGGCTTGGGATGAACGATGGTATCCATTTTGGGAGGTTTATTTGGAAAATGGTAAATTTGTAGATGGCTATAATCCAATTACAAAAGAAATAATATCTCGAAAAGCAACTTTATTAGAAGAAATTGAGCTTTCTACTTTTGAAAAGTATTTAAAGGAAATGAATTCGAAGTACTCGCCAGGAAAGATAATTAAATCTAAAAAAGTAGGTTATGAGGTATTATTTGACAAACCTTTACAGGGGAAACAAATTTTAGAGATTCCAATAAGCAATCAAAATTTTAGCCAAATTCAACAATATATTGACTTAGCAAAAAATAACTATAACATAGAAATACGATTTAGACCCGAATAGAAATGAATAAAGAAGATTTTTTACAGAAACCTGTCGAAGACTGTTTAGATAAGATTGGCTTTATCAAGAGATTTAAGCAATTATCAGAAGTGTTCAATATCACTGATGATGTATTTGAAATGGAAATTGATGTTGTTTTACAAATATGTAAGGATTTAGGATTACTGATAAAGTATTCTAAATCTAAGGGTTTTTACGTTAACGAACATATTTTTGACTACGACTTTACATTTGGGTTTACGGTAAAATTTAATTCTTTTGATTTTGGTTTATCTGTTAAAAATAAAGATAGAAATATTTTTAGTGCCGCTCCTTGGCACTTTCTTATTGATTTAATGATTGAAAACAATAATATTAGGAGAGTTAATTTCAGAAATTACGAAGACCTAAAAAATATTTTAAAAGTCTCCTTTGAAATATATGATGATTTTAAAAAAGAATTAGTAAAATGACGTTGGGTGTGTAAAAGAAAAGTTCGTTTTAGCTCTACTAATGTGTGTAAAAATATGAAACAAGATTTTATTATCCCTTCATCTTTGAATCTTATCGCATTTGTAGCAGCTATAAAAGATTATGTTGATAATGGTGTATCACGGGGTGAGGTGGTTCAAAAAAACGGCACACTTTTTTGCATAAAAAATGCAAAAAATGGAAGTAAAGAAAACCAAGAAAACGCACGCACATTACGAGCCTGATTTCAAAGAGGAGATACTCAGAATGCTGAACTCTGGTAAAAATGTTGATGAAATATCAAAGACTTTTGGGATTGGCAGAAATGTTCTTTATACTTGGAAAAGCAAATCCCAAATGACGACCAAAACTAAGACCTCAGAGGAACAAACGACTTACAGTTTGAAGTTGGTATCAGAGAACGAATTACTCAAAAAAGAGAACGCCCGATTACAGTCTGAAAGGGATATATTAAAAAAAGCCTTAGTTCTCTTCAGCACGTCCAGTTAAGAGACATATATGAGTTGATAATATCATTCTCAAAGGACTATTCGGTTGAATTTTTATGTTCATTATTTGAGGTTAGTAGAACCGCTTTTTACCGATATAAGCGAGGGGAGAGCCATAATTCAGATAAGAAATATCATCGACCCAAACACGAAGTTCGTAAAGAGTTTTTGAAACATCTGAAACGATATGGAAGCCGAAGAATAAAAGCTTCGCTCACTAAACAAGGGATTAAATTATCACGACAAAAAGTGGCTGAATTTATGCGTGAGGATGGATTAAGAGCCATTCAACCACCAAAATTCGTACCCAGAACGACTGACAGTAAACATGGAAAACGGGTTTGTTTAAACTTATTATTGAACCAACCAAAGCCAATAAAGCCTAATCAAGTATGGGTATCAGATATTACCTATATGCCCTTAAAAAATAACGAATGGGCGTACTTGTGTACTTGGATGGACTTATTCACACGTGTGATTGTTAGTTGGTCTGTGGACGATAATATGCAAGAGTCATTGGTTAGAGAACCCTTAGAAAAAGCACTTTTAAAGAGAAAAATTCAGCCTGGATTAATCGTACATTCTGATAGAGGTGGGCAGTATTTGTCTGATAAAATGAAAGAATTAGTACAAACTTTTGGACTCAAACAGAGCATGAGTAGAGCCGATGATCCGTATGATAATGCCTTTGCAGAATCACTATGGAGCAGGCTAAAAACAGAATTAGAAATGCCCAAAGGGGGCTATGAAAACCTCCAAATTTTGAGAAGTATTTTGTTTGAATTTATTGAAGGATATTACAATAGGCAGCGGTTACATTCCAGTCTAAAATATGAATTTCCCGCTGATTTTGAGAAGCAATGGTTTGAGAAAAATAGCGAAAAAGTATAAATATTAAACATCAAAACTCGCAAAAAGTGTAAACCAAAAATAGACCACCCCAT
>JAYUIP010000350.1:0-2482 GCA_043765945.1 Arcicella sp. | reverse complement strand
GGAGTTTATACCGCAGATTTGGTTACCCAAGATGAAATTGTTTATGGGGATGCCTTGAACCCAAGTTGGCAAAATTTTTCAACTGTTTCAGCCATGTCGCTCAGTAATAATGTTTATCCTTTCATCAACAATCGCTCGATAAAAGTGACAAATCCCACTATTAATGAAGCAATAGTTTTGACTTATAATGGTTCACCAATTGATACAACAGGTTACAAAGATGGTCTTGAGTTTTGGATTTATAATCAAGGAAGCACGTCTTTTCCATTCCAAGTTCAGGTATTTTCCTCTAATTCAGGTGGTGGTGGGGCAGTTTTAGGGTTATCTGCGGATGCTAATAAATGGTCACATTTTTTGCTTGACTGGTCAATTCTTGGAAATCTCACCCAAGTTGGTAAAATATCCTTCAAACTAAACCAAACTCAATCGCAAAGTTTATACTTTGATGAAATAAAATTGGTTCATTGTTCTTATATGTATTCTGTTCAAACAGGTAATTGGAATCAATCAACCACGTGGTCATGTAAAAGAATGCCTATATCCACGGATGAAATTACTATTAGCGGCGGAAACATCGTTACTATTCCGACTGGTGTGAGTGCCACGTTAAATTTTTTGAATCTTATTGGTACGCTTAACGTACAAACAGGGGCAATTTTCGATATTAAAAACTACTGAAAAACGCATGAACGCAAACAAAATTTTTAGCCTTGAAGGCAAAGTCGCACTCATCACGGGAGCATCAAAAGGCATTGGAGAAGCCATTGCACGATTTTATGCCGCTTGTGGAGCAACGGTCGTAATCAATTCTCGGAAACAGGAAGAGTTAGATAAAGTAGCTGATGACATCAATGTACAAGGCGGAAAATGCGTAGGTATTGCCGCAAATGCAGGTGATATTGAAGGCTGTAAATCATTAATCGAAAAGACGATTGAACTCTACGGAGGCATTGATATTTTGGTTAATAACGCCGCCACCAACCCAGTTTATGGACCCGTTTTGAATGCCGAAGAATGGGCATTTGACAAGATTATGAACATCAATGTAAAAGCACCCTTTGAGTTGAGTAAAATGATTCATCCCATCATGAAACAACGGGGTGGAGGTTCAGTAATTAATATCAGTTCAATCGCAGGAATCACGCCAGACCCAGGTTTAGGCTTATATTCTGTCTCGAAAGCAGCCTTGAATATGCTCACAAAAGTAACGGCAAAAGAATGGGGCATTGATGGAATCAGAGTGAATTCAATTTGTCCAGGCTTAATCAAAACCAAGTTTTCGGAAGCTCTTTGGCAAAATGAACAAATACTGAATCGGTTCGTAAAAAACCTACCCGTTGCACGCATGGGAACGGTTGAGGAGATTGCAGGATTGGCACTTTTCTTAGCTTCGGATGCTTCTGGATATTGTACGGGTGGAATTTATACCGCCGATGGTGGGACTACTATATAAGAAACATACAAGGAAAATGAAAAGAGGCTATCTAAAAAAATTTAGGTAGCCTCTTTTCGTACAAAATAACAATCAAAACAATTAAAATTTAAAAAATAATCGTTTAGTTATCTGGTAATGTCACTCGTCGTTACCTAACATCGTGCAAAAGCAAAAATTTGAATAATTTTTGCTTTTGGTAGTTTCAGTAGTACATTTTAAAACAATCCGTCACCAAAAATGACGGATTGTTTTTTACAACCTCACCACCTTTAAAACTTCTTTCGATTCATTGGTTATGACATTGATAAAATAAATCCCCGAAGAATTACCCACTTGCAACGGAAGCGTATGTAATCCAGAAGGTAAACGAGAAGGATAATTTTGTTGAATGTTTACGCCTTGAATATCAGAAACTTGTATGAATATTTCAGATGGTTTTTCGAGGGTGATTTTAAGATTTACAAAGCCGTCAATTGTTGGATTTGGGTAGGCATTTATTGAAGAAATTGTTGGTTCAGATTGATTTGATAAAACTTGTTTTGCCGAAAAAATTCCTTGCTCAATCATGTCGAATCTTCCTGTGAGAATTTCCTTAGTTACGTTCGATTCCGTCTTGAACCATTTGGTCATCAATTCGTCATAAACCCTTCTATAATCAAGCTGATAGACAAAATCTTTATTTTTATCTAATTTGTCAAAGCTCAAATTTTCTCCATAAATCTTCCCATTCACGGCATCACCAAACATAAACATTACACTGGCAGCTCCGTGGTCTGACCCCAAACTGGCATTTTCTTCGGGTCTTCTACCGAATTCCGAAACTGTCATTCCAACCACTTTATCCGATATTTTTTGGGCTTTCAAATCTGCCATAAATGAGGCAATTGAAGTGCTTACTTTCTTCAATAAATCAGCGTGTTTTCCACCGTCCGAACCTTGATTTGCGTGGGTATCGAAGCCATCAATACTCACTAAATATACTTTCGTTTTCAAGCCTCCCGAAATCAAACGGGACACTAATTGCAATTCTTTTGAGAGATTATCTGC
>JAYUIP010000349.1:0-7059 GCA_043765945.1 Arcicella sp. | reverse complement strand
ATCTATTGATACCCGTGAGGGAAATCCAACTTTCACTTTCTACGAAGGTCCGCCCTCAGCCAACGGAACGCCTGGTATTCACCACGTGATGGCACGGGCGATAAAAGACATTTTCTGTCGATATCAAACCCTCAAAGGCAAACAAGTGAAACGTAAAGGCGGTTGGGATACGCACGGGCTACCCGTGGAATTGCAAGTGGAAAAGCTATTGGGAATTACCAAAGAGGATATTGGAAATACCAAATCAGCTAAATATGTTTCCGTGGAAGAATATAACCAAAAGTGCCGTGAAACCGTCATGAAATACACGGATATTTGGAATGATTTAACGGAAAAAATGGGCTATTGGGTGGACTTGGAACATCCTTACATTACCTACGAAAACAACTATATTGAGTCGGTTTGGCATCTTTTACAGAAATTATACAAGAAAGGATTGCTCTATAAAGGCTACACCATTCAGCCTTACTCTCCTGCGGCGGGAACTGGACTGTCTTCTCACGAAATTAACCAACCAGGTTGTTATCGTGAAGTGAAAGATACGTCTTTAACGGCTCAGTTTAAAGTAAAACTAACGGGCAAATCGGGCTTTCTGTTTGATACCGCCAACAGTAGTAATATCTATATTTTAGCGTGGACAACTACGCCTTGGACGCTTCCTGCCAACACCGCTTTGACGGTTGGGAAAAATATTGATTATGTCTTAGTAAAAACCCGAAATCCATATACTTTCGAGCCTGTAAATGTGGTTTTGGCGAGCGTTTTAGTGGGAAAATATTTCAACGAAAAAGGGAAAGATGGTGATTTTACCACGTATAATGATGGTGATAAAATCATTCCGTGGACGATAATTTCTGAGTTCAAAGGTAACTTTTTGGAAGGCATTGAATACGAACAATTAATGCCTTACGTACAACCAGAAACCGCAGCTTTCAGAGTAATAATCGGTGATTTCGTTACGACCGAAGACGGTACGGGCGTGGTGCATACTTCGCCAACTTTTGGGGCGGACGATTTCCGTGTGGCGGCTCAAAATGGCATTCCTTCTATTTTTGTGAAAGATGAAAATGGAAAAGATGTACCCATTGTGAACCGTCAAGGGCGTTTTGTAGCTGAAATTACGGATTATGCCAATGAACCTGTGAAGGAGGCGTATTTATCGGATGAAGAGAAAGAGGAGCAGAGAATTTTGCAAAACAGGGACAAATATCTTTCCGTTGATGAGCGAATTGCCATTCAGCTGAAAACGGAAAATAAAGCCTTTAACGTTCAGAAATTTGACCACCCCTATCCGCATTGTTGGCGGACGGACAAGCCGATTTTATACTATCCTTTGGATGCTTGGTTTATTCGCACAACTGCGATGAAAGACAAGTTGATTCATCTAAATAATACCATCAATTGGAAACCAGAATCAACGGGTACGGGGCGTTTTGGCAATTGGTTAGAAAACTTGGTGGACTGGAACCTTTCACGGTCAAGGTATTGGGGAACACCTTTGCCAATTTGGCGTACTGAAAATGGTGACGAAGAAGTTTGTATCGGTTCAGCTGAGGAGTTGATTAATGCGGTAAAACACGCTTTGAAAGATGATGTTTTGAGTGAGGAGCAGAGAGAGATGAATGAGAAGTTTTTAAATGGTTACTATGCTTCGATAGAGCCTCACCCCCGTGGAGAGGGGGGCAGTCCCGTGAACTCAACGATGGCTGATAAAAATAAGATTTTTTCTCATGTTCTGACAGGCAATAAAAACGCTTGGGAACAATTAAAAACTTTTGCTCGTGAGAACAGAAAAGAGCAAACTGAATCAGAAAACGCATTATGGCAAGAAGTTAGAAATAGTAAGTTAGGTTTCAAAATACGTCGTCAGCACGCAATAGAGAATTATATTACTGATTTTGTTTGTATTCCTGCCATGTTAGTTATTGAAATAGACGGGGAATATCATAATGCAGAAGAACAAAAAAGTTTTGATGAATCTCGAACTGGATACCTAAGCAGTTTAGGGTATGAAGTAATCCGTTTTTCAAATGAAGAGGTTTTAAAAGAACTTGAAGGAGTTTTAATCAAAATAAAACAAAAATTAGTAGCTATAACTTCTAATAATGAAGAAGAAAATGCCAAGCTAAAAAGCCCCCCTCTCCACGGCAGAGGGGCTGGGGGTGAGGATAAAAATATCTTCGACCTCCACCGTCCTTATGTAGATGAAGTCTTCCTAATTTCTGCCTCTGGACAGTTAATGACTCGTGAAACGGATTTGATTGACGTTTGGTTTGATTCGGGAGCGATGCCGTTTGCACAATGGCATTATCCTTTTGAAAATCAAGAAATTTTTAAAGAATCTTATCCCGCTGATTTTATTTCGGAAGGCGTTGACCAAACTCGTGGATGGTTTTTTACGCTCCATGCCATTTCCACAATGGTCGAGGAATCGGTTGCCTTCAAAAATGTTGTTTCAACGGGTTTGGTTTTAGATAAAAATGGCAATAAAATGTCTAAGCGTTTGGGCAATGCCGTTGACCCATTCGATACCTTAAAAAAATACGGAGCTGACCCTACTCGCTGGTACATGATTACGAATGCCCAGCCCTGGGATAATCTCAAATTTGACTTGGCGGGCATCACCGAAGTACGTAATAAATTTTTCGGAACGCTTACCAATGCGTATAATTTCTTTGCTCTTTACGCCAACTTAGATGGCTATCGCATCAATCAATTTGACCGTGTTCCTTATGAAAAACTTTCAGAATTAGACCGTTGGATTATTTCTAAATTATTGACAACCGTCGAGGAAGTAGATAAGGCTTACGAAGAATACGAACCAACCAAAGCAGGACGTGCCATTCAAGATTTTGTGTGCGACCATTTGTCTAATTGGTATGTACGCTTGGGCAGAAGACGTTTCTGGCAAGGCGAAATGACCGAAGACAAGCAAGGTGCGTATGAAACTTTGCAACATTGTTTGGTGGCAGTGGCACAGTTAATGTCGCCCATTGCCCCTTTTTACGGCGATTGGTTATACAGGAACATGACCAATCACGTGCGTGAGGAGTCAATCAAGAAGAATACGCCTTTCAAAAATGCGTCAGTCCATTTATCTGATTTTCATCCAGCGATTCCCGAGTGGATTAATCCAGAATTAGAAACTTCAATGGAATTGGCTCAACGGATTTGTTCGTTGGTTCACTCAATCCGTAAAACCAACAGAATCAAAGTTCGTCAGCCTTTGAGTAAGGTTTTGATTCCTGTTTTGAGCGAAAAAACTCGTCAGCAAATTAGTTCGGTTGAAGACTTGATAAAGACCGAAGTAAACATCAAATCCATCGAATATTTAGATGATGCTTCGGGCGTTTTATCGAAAAAAGTAAAACCAAATTTCAAGGCATTAGGACCCAAATTTGGGAAAGATATGAAGGCAGTTGCGGATGGAATTTTGGCAATGAGTACGGAAGATATTGCCCAATTAGAGCAAACAGATTCATACCTTATACCTAACACCTCATACCTCATTACTAAAAATGAAGTTGAGATTTTAACCGAAGATTTACCTGGTTATCTTTCAGCCAAAGACAGCGAAATCACGGTTGCCTTGGACGTAACGATTACAACAGAACTAAAACAAGAAGGAATTGCCCGTGATTTTGTAAATCGTATTCAGAATTTACGAAAAGATTCAGGCTTTGACGTTACTGACAAAATCAGTATCAAATTAGTAGATTCAGACCCAGAAGTGACCGAAGGCGTGAGACTTTTTACTGATTTTATTAGCCAAGAAGTCCAGGCGGTTTCTTTAGAAATTGTTTCGGAATTAACTGACGGTCAGGAGGTTGAGTTTGAGGAATTGATTTTGGTGGTGAAGGTTGCGGTTGTGAAATAATTCCGCTTTATTAGACCACGGATAACGCTGATTGAACTGATTTATACGGATAAAATTTAAGGAAATCCGTGAAAATCTGTTTAATCCGTATCATCCGTGGTCTAATTTTGCACAAAAAAAACCTCCCAGCACCAATCTGAGAGGTTTTTTTATGAGAATATTTTTTTAGTTCGCTAATGAATTTTCCAATTTTAACGAATCAAGTGGTTTTTCTATAAAAGTATCGACGCCCACGCTGTTTGCCATTTCCAACAGATTTCCCATCGCACTAATCATAATTATCTTAGAATCTGGGGACAATAATTTTATTTCTTCAACTCTATCTATCCCAAAACCGTCTGGTAGATTATTATCCAAGAATAACCAGTTTGGTTTTAATTCCGATATCCTCCCTATACCATCCTGTAGGGTATGGGAATAGTAAGACGATATTCCTTTTCTCTTTAAAAAATGCTTTAGAAGAAGGCACGTGTCTCTCTCATCGTCTATAATTAGTGCTATACTTTGCATGGTAGTTAGCTGTTTAAGCGTTATCATTTCCATAAGAATGAATTTTTCAAGGATGATAATTATACCCTAAAACACTCGTATTTAGGTGATTTACTGTTTATTGTCTTCTTAAAATTAAAAAACTATTCCATCTTATTCTAATCCGTCCATTCAAATTACTGACTTCATAAATCCACAAGTTGTGTATAATCTACCCCGAAAATAATAAAAATTGTGTGTTATTGTAAGCGGTATGGTTGTTTTACTTTTCAAATCGTAATTAAATTAATTTTCACGTAAACATTTACAATTATGTCTAATAAATCAAATGTAGTAGTTGGTATTGCTCTTGCAGCAGCTGCGGGTGCCGCCATTGGTTTTTTGTTTGCTCCTGAAAAAGGGGAAGATTTGAGAAAAAAGGTTAAGCAAAATGCTAACACTTGGGCAGACGAATTATTAGCTGCCATCCGCAAAGGTAAGGATAATGCACAGCAAATGGCAGACGATGCTCAGAACAAAGCAAAATCTTGGAAAAACAAAGCCAAAGACGAGTATGAAGATGTAGCCAACATGGCAGATAGAAAAGTTGGTTCTGCATTGGGTGCAACCATGTAATAATTTTTTTGGTTGGCAGTATTGAAATTGGCAGGGTAACAGTTTTTAATCGGTAATTAGAATTTGAAGATTCGTTGCTCATTCCAAACTATTTACTACTAATTTCAATGCTGCCAACTGTCAATCGAAACTTGTCTTACCTCAATAAACTTTATATATACATTTCTCTAAAACCATACAACGGATGGAAGCTATTAACCAAATTAAAGATAAAGCCGAAGGTATTTTTGATGATACTACAGATTATTTAGAAGCCCGCTGGAATTTGGGAGTACTCAATGCGTCCTCAAAAGCCGCTGATACAATCTCCAGTATTGCTACTACATTGGTTGTGGGAGTTTTAGGAATAATTGTGATGATTTTCCTAAGCGTAGGCGTTGCATTACTTATCAGTGAAAAATTAAATAGTCCGTCTTCTGGATTTTTTTATGTAGCCTTATTTTACATTGTTATTGGTATTGTGATATTTGCTATAAAAGACAAATACATTAAATTGCCAATCGTTAATTCATTCATCAAGAAATTTTACTATGAAGACTAAAATAGAAACAATCGGAGATTTAACAGCAGAGAGAGCTCGTTTGAAAAATCAAGTTGCTATTTCTGGTATCAAATTAAAAAACCATTTCAATATACTGAAAGAAGAATTGCAACCAGCACGTCAAATAGCTGGATATGCCAAAAATCTTTTGGTTAATAATGGAAATCGCAAGAGTTTAGTAGGCATGGGTTTACGCTTTGGCGTAAATGCAATCCTAAAAAATACTGTTCTTTATCGTGCTTCTTGGCTTACTCGTTTGGTGGTGCCTTTTATTGCTAATAATGTGTTAGCTAATTATGTGGCTAAGCATGATACTGAGATTTTGGAAAGCACGGTTAATTGGGTAAAAGAAAAAACTTCTGATAAACCAGAATTGCCAAGACTTCCAAAAATATCATTGGCTGAGAAAGCATTGATGTGGGTGAAAGACGTAACGGAGGAGAAGCCAAAATACACTATTGAAGAAAGACATGGTGAAATGAAATAATTGCAGGCTTAAAAAATATTCTATTAAAATAAAGTTCTACGAAATGGGAAAATAATTCCCCATTTCGTAGAACTTTTTGCTATATTCGGTAATTATTTGAAAGTAAATTTTTATGCAGTAATATATTTTTAAATAATTTATTTAATAGATAAGTACTTGTCTATCAAATACTTATTTAAAATTTAAAATTTTATTTTATAAACAATCTCTTTACTGTAACAATAGGCTCGTTAATTGAATAAGTGAATTCGTACTCTAAAACCATTCCAATAAAATCATGATGAATTTATCCCAGAGCCAACGACAAACTTTTAAAATTACGCCTCTACAAATTCAGATGCTTAATTTTCTGCAACTCTCTACTGTAGAATTGGAAGAACGAATTAAAAATGAATTAGAAGAAAATCCATTGTTGGAAGAAGGTGCAATTATAAAAGATGAAGCAACGGATAATGATTTTGAGGAAGTTTCAGAAGGCGATAATGATGATTATACAACTGTAACAACCCCTGATAACGATTATTCGGATTGGGATGAATATGGAAATGACGATACACCAGACTATAAAACAAACATCAATAACCACAGTAGCGATGATGATTTATATACCATTCCAATTATTCAAGAAAGTGATTGGCGAACGGATTTGAAAGCACAGGTTCATTACTTACCTTTGAACGACCGCCAAATGATGTTGATGGAATACATCATTGATTCTTTGAGTGATAATGGTTTCCTGACAAACAGTGCCGATGTGATTGCCGATGATGTTTCATTTACAAACAATGTTTTTGTTGATATTGAAGAAGTAGAGCATTTGCTGAAAGTATTGCGAATGATGGATCCGCCTGGTATTGGAGCAGCTGATTTGCAAGAATGTTTGATGATGCAACTACAACGAAAAAAAGAACATGGCGATGATGTTGAACTCGCTATTGATATTGTGGCGTATAACATTGAAGAATTGGCAGTTAGAAACTATGAGAAAATTATGCGTATGCGTAATATCACGTCTGACGAGCTTAAAAACGCCATTATTCAGATAACTGC
>JAYUIP010000348.1:0-7091 GCA_043765945.1 Arcicella sp. | reverse complement strand
GTAGAAGAAAACAGAAGTATGTTTGAAATAATTTTTAAAGTGCTGAATATCAACGCTCAACAAAAATGTTATTGCCTTTATGTGTTACAAAATACGTAGGCATGAGTACAATATTTTTTAAAACTTTTGGGTAGAATTTGCATAAAAATCTAAAATTTTGGTACGTAAAATATAGTCGAATTTATTTTGAACTTGGTTTTGTCTCACTCGGTCAAGTTGTGTTTTCAACAACATATAATCCGTCGAATTAATAACTCCCTCTTCAAATTGTTTCTGGGTTAACAGGAATGATTCATTAACAGCCCCAACTTGCTTGCTACTCGCCAAGAACCGCCTGTATGATAACTGCATATTCAAATACGCTAATTCAACAACTTGTTTAATTTTGGTTTCAGTTTCGTTCAATTGAATTTTAGTAATTTCTTGATTGATAACTGCATTCTCAATGCGTTTTTTGGTAATTCCTGCATCGTAAATGGGTATTCTCAAATTTAGATACAAGATTCGATTGAAATTATTAATTAATTGGTCAAAATATCCAACTTTATCGAAATATCCCGTTTGAATTTGATTGGAGTTGGTGAGATTAATTTTCTTACCATTCAGCAATACATAGTCGTTGGATAGTGATTCTTGTAGCTTTGTTTTTCCGTCATAAACAAATATTTCTTGGGGTGCGGCACTCGAATAGTTAGCTCCCAGACTGAGCCCTAAACCGATGGTTGGTTTCAAACTTGCCTTATTATTTTCGGTATTTAATAGATTGATTTCTTGTTGTCCCTTAATTTTCTTGACGGAAGGATTATTTTCTAAAACATATCTCACAATGCTTGAAAGAGGTGTTTTATATTCCTTAATATAGTCAGATTCAATAAAACTACGGTCTATTTGAAAGTTTAGATTACTTGATTCATTCATAACTTGAAGCAAATTAGTTTTAGATAGAAGCAAGTCATTCTCGACATTAACTTTTTGCATTTCATCGTTCGCTAATTGTGTTTGAAGGTTCAGGATGTTAATTTGAGAAGCCAATCCTTCTTTTCCCAACATGGTTAAACGATTTATCTGTAAGGTTGATAAACCAATTTGTTGGTTTGCCATCACTAATTGTTCTTCCAAATTTACAATTGATAGAAATGCCGTCAATACCTCAATTGTGAGATTGAACTCATTGTTTTTGATGTCATTTTCTCCTAAATTATAATTTATTGTATTTATTTTAACGTTATTTTTTACCTGACCTCCCTGATAAATGGGTAGTCCAATGTCAATCCCATACGATTGATTAGCAATAGTTTCTTCGGTATAAAGATTGGTATAGCGGTCAATGCTCCTTCCAGAATTCAAATAATTAACCATGCTTCCCAAAACCTTGGGCAAACGCTCGTTTTGTGCAATCAATAAATTATTTCGATAGATTTTAAGCGATGATTGTAGTTGTTTTTTTGGGAAACTATTGGCTTTTGCTCTGTTGATACAGTCTTGGATGGATAAGTTTGGAAGTTTTAAGTTTTCTTGGGCAGGATATTGTGCAGTTATTTTTAGTGAATTTAAAGCGAAAAACACAAAAACACAAATTTTTTTTTTAAATGTTTCTTTAATCATTTTCAATAAATTTTCCATATCACTATAATTTATGTGGCTTAAAAAGTAAGCATCAAATATTGAGCCATAGAGAAAAAACGTGATAAAAATTTATAAATAAGTTATAAACAGCTAAATTTTATAAAAAATTGCATAAAATATTACATGAATTTTACTTTAAAAAGTAGATTATTTTGGCATTAAATTTGATTATCAATTGGTAATAATCTGATGATTGTCTTGTACACAACCACCAAATTATTACAACCCATATAAAAAATAAAGTCATGTTAAAAAATCTCTCAAACTTCGCAAGCCTCGAAGTTACTAACTCAGAAGAAGTTAAAGGCGGTACTTGTTATGTTCCAAGACCATGTGGTTGTGGATATGGTTATGGCAACTCGAAATCACCTAAAAGTGTGAAAAAACACAAAGTGAAATCTGTGAAGTCACCCAAAAGTTTAAAGTCAATCAAGGGAGTAGGATGTAGTCATTGATTTTGAATCCCTAACATACAGAATGGTACACAATAAGTGTGCCATTCTGTGTTTAGGGCTACATAGAATTGATAATCAAGTAGTTACGAAAGCTAATATCAAACTATTTTGATACGGTTGAAAAATTTAGTTACCCAAGATAAATACATTGGGTAATTTTTGTGAAGTTATAGAAAGGAAAAAATACCCTATGCCAGCCCATCCTTGCATAAAAGATGGATTTTGGAGTACATGATTTTTAGAATCTGGAAATGAAAAGGACTCAATTAGTGAGGTTAGCTCATTAAACCCGTCGTTCATTTTTTCGCTAATTTCATTTTCTTTTAGGAATAAGTTTAAAGTATTGAGTGTGTATAAATCACCTAAAAGTCCGTGGCATAAGCTGAAAATCTGATTGTTTTCAAATGACTTCCTCAACAGTGTTTTCGCAACTTTTGCTATATCTGCCAATAAAAAATCCTGATTGGTGAGTTGATAAGTTCGTAAACGACTTAGCCCTATTCCTGCCGCCCCGTGACACCACGCATTGGTATTGTAGGCATTGCTTGCCCGTAAACGAGAAGGCTGTTGATGAAGCATCCGAAGGTCTTTCCAGTTATGGTATTTTTCAGAATAATTGCTATTTTCGTAGTTAACTGCCTGCTCAATTGCCGCTAAATATTTCGAGTCATTGCTGACTGCGTACACCTCTGACAAGGCGTGAATTATCCCTGCATTTCCTTGTGAATATCCTGTTAGGTTGGGTCCTTTTGTGGATAGAGTTTTCCAAGAAACTCCATTTTTATTTTGCGAGGCATTGGCGAGTAAATATTCCCCACCAGAGTAAATTATATCTTCAAATTTTTCATTTGGTGATATCCGTTGAATGGCTGCCACAGCAATTATTAATCCAGAAACTCCTTCCATTACGTCAAAACCAGTATTTTGAATTGAATTTTCTAAGTTTTGAGCTAATCGTAATCCTTCCGAAATTAATTTTTCAGATTTCAACCATTTTCCTGATTGAACGAGGGTGTAAGCAATTCCTCCTAAACCTTCATAAAAACCAATATTTTCTGCACGGATTTTTGGAATTTGACTAATGGTCTTTTCCCAAGCTCCTGTGGCTATTTTTTTATAATTTTCATCTTGAAAAGTGTCAAACATGGCTGAAAGAAAGAACGCAACACCCGCCGACCCCACGTAAAAATTACTGGGTAATGCTCTCAAAACCGTTTCGGTATTGGCAATCTGACTGTTGTAATAAATGCCAGTCCAGTTGCATTTATCTTCGTGCCAAAAAGCCTGATGACAAATGGAATCAGCAATTTTTTGACTAATTTTTAAAGTTTCAGTGGAATTAATCATAAAAATATTTTTTTTGAAGCTCCTGCGGTTTTTCAATCACCTGCTTGAAAAGGTTAATGAGGAAAGTGGTCGTTTCAGATTCTTCTTCATATTCCAACAATAATTCGTATGTTATCATCAAAACTCGAAGGGTTAAATATTGGCAAACTCTTTTGAGGAATTCTTTTTCTTGGATGGGCGAAAAACCTCTTTTATCCACATAATTTTTCCAAAAAACGTTAATTTGGATGTTTATGGTTTGTTCGACATTTGGAAAAATTGTGGGATGATTTTCTTGAAAAAATTGCCCTAAATTTATCCATTCTCCTATCAAGAATGCTACATCCCAAGCGGCATCACCTTTTCCAGCCATTTCCCAGTCAATGAGCCAAAGAGGGTCATTTTGAGTGGGTTGATGACGAAAAGAAATCATCCAATTGGTAAATCTACTATCCAAATGAATGATATTTTCCTCCTGCCAATTTCTTTTTATGCTTGAAATTATAGCCATCCACTTTTTATTCTCAAAAATTTCGGAGAGATATTGATACATTTCAGGATGGCTTTTTTTGATTTTTTTTTGATAAGATTTCATTCCCACATTCAAAAACCATGGATATGATTTTGGAATTTCTGAAAATGATGATTGTTCGATTTTAATGTTATGCAAGGAGGAGAGGGCATTAACCAAATGATTTGAAATGTGTTCATCGGGTAGATTTAATCCGTGAAACAGATAATCAAAGACTCGACAAACGCCCGTTATTTGCTCCATAATCAAGATATAATTTTGGGAGTCATACAACTTAAATTTAGGTAAATAGTGCTTCAATTGCTCAAAATCCTCATTATTGAAAATTAACTGATAGATTCCCGCCTCAACTTGCATTGATTCAATGTAATCTTTATCGTTAATATCGGGTTGTTTTATCAGTATTTTTATTCCATTTTCGTGAAACTGATTTACCAAAAAATTGGTATTGCGGCTTGATACATCTCGAATCAATAAATCTCCTTCAATGATGGCTTTTTTATCAATGAGTTGATTTTTCAACAAATAATCACAGATATTTTCAATTGTTAAAACCATGCTTTATCGTTGGAGGGCTTTTCTGAATTGGTATAAAATTTTATCGGCTAATGAACGGTCTTCGGTGATGATATCTATATTCGCCAACATTCCATTTCTGAACGTAATTTTTTTGTTGTAAGTGGTTTTCAATCCGTTTGTTAATCCAATTTTAACCAAATAAGTATTGTCTTTGGCAGGGATTTGAGAAATATAAATCACCTCGCCCGCCACCGTTCCGAACTCCTCGGAGGCAAAACTATTGAAGCGAATAATGACTTGCTGACCTATCTTAATTTTGCCAAAATTATCTTGTGGAATGTTCACATCACCCACATTTTGCGAGTTACTGGAACTGCCAATGTAAAAAAGTTCTTGGTCTGAATTAACGGTCTGATTTTCTTGAATAGTGGTTTGAAAAATTACTTTCCCAGCAACAGGGGCAACAATTATGTACCTTTGTTTCCAAGCATTTATAGCACTAATCAGCGTTCTGAGTGATTCAGAGGCATTATTTTTCTGTTCAAACAGATTTTTGTCCAATTCCAACAGCTCTTTTTGTTTACTGTTTTGTTCGGCTTGATTGTTTATAATTTGTGCTTCGGTTTGTTTCGTCGGTATTTGTTTAGACAAAAGTCGGCTTTCGGCTTCGGATAATTCACTGGAAGCAATCACTCCTTGACGGGCTAATCGTTGTCTTTTGGCAAATTCAGCTTTGGCTAATTCATAGTCTTTGGCATAAATATCTCGTTGTTCAGAGAGTTTATTCGACATAAAATTTAAGTCCGTAATTTCATCATTAAGTAGCCCCTTTTTTTGTTCATAAAAACCATTTGAAGTCATTGATTGCAATTGGGTGAGTGTTTGCTCAAATCGTTGATAATCGGGTTGTAATTCCCCCAAATTGGCAAAATTATTTTTTCTGACAGTATTCAAAGCTGAAAAATATCCCCGTTGGACGTTCTTTTGAATGGTATCTAATTTTGCCGATAATCTCAAAATTTCATCGTGATTAGCCGTAGATTCCAAATAAGCAAGCGGTTGATTTTGCTTTACAACTTCGTTCTCTTTTACAAAAAGTTTAACTAATTTCCCATTCATTTTTGGCACTACCGACTTTGGGGCATCGGCAGAAGTTAATTTCATGGTTCCTTTGATAATATCGGGATAGCTCACAAAGAAAGTTAATCCAAATAGAAAGAAAAAGAACAGCGAAAAATACATAGTTCCCTTCCTCACAACCCACGGAGGGCTATAACTGATGATTTCCTGAACGGATTCACTGGGGGAATACAGTAATTTTTTCTCTTTCTTTTGCATTGATTTTGGTTTTAATTACCTAATTCCAATTGATTTTTTACCAAATTATAATATTCGCCTTTTAAATTAATTAACTCATTATTTGTTCCGACCTCAATGATTCGCCCTTTTGAAATTACGACAATTTGATCAGCATTTTTCACCGTACTTAATCTATGGGCAACTACTACAACCGTTTTACCCAAGAAAAATTCATTAAGATTTTTCATGATTACCTTTTCGTTATTGGCATCAAGGGCGTTGGTGGCTTCGTCAAAAAAGATGTATTCGGGATTTTTATAAACCGCCCTTGCAATCAGAATTCGCTGTTTTTGTCCTTGACTAACCCCGTTTCCTTCCGCTCCAATTTTGGTACTGAATCCAAGAGGCAGACTTTCGACAAAATCAAAAATGTTTGCGACCCTCACGGCGTGATAAAGTCGGTCGAAGTCCACGTAGTCTTCTCCTACGGCAATATTTCGAGTGATTGTATCAGAAAAAATAAAGCCTTCTTGCATTACAACCCCACATTTGCTCCGCCAAGTATGATGATTAATCCGTGAAAGCATCATGTTATCTACGTAAATCTGACCCGCCGTTGGGTCATAAAACCGCAATAATAATTTTAATAAAGTTGTTTTTCCACTCCCGCTTGTGCCAACGATGGCGGTGGTTTTTCCTTCGGGAATGATGAGATTTATATTTTCAAGAATCCTTTGGGTCGTTCCTGGATACATAAAAGACAGATTATCAAAACGGATGGTTCGTCCAAATGGAAGTTGCGTTACGTTCTGACTATCATCAGGTTCTTCGTCTTTCACCTGGTGAATGTCGTTGAGGCGTTGTAAACTCAATTGTGCATCTTGATACAATTGAATAAATGAAATAAAATGCTCAATTGGGCTGTTCAATTGTCCAATAATGTACTGTAAAGATAGCATCATTCCGAGGGTCATTTCACCACTCAATACTGCCTTTGCTGCCAAGAAAGTAATAAGAATATTTTTACCTTCATTAATAAATAAGGCTCCTGTATATTGAAATTGCTTAATTCCTAAGGACTGAATATTGAGTTTGAATAATCGGGCTTGAATATTTTCCCATTCCCAGCGTTTTTGCTGCTCACTGTTATTGAGTTTTATGTCGTGAATACCATCAATAATTTGCAGGATAATGTTTTGATTTTTGGTATTTATTTCAAATCTTTTGATATTAATTTCTTTTCTTTTTTTCTGAAAAATAATAACCCATCCCACATAAATAATACTCGCTCCGACAAACAAGAAGAAAATTTCGATGTTGAAAAAAGCCAACGT
>JAYUIP010000347.1:0-2504 GCA_043765945.1 Arcicella sp. | reverse complement strand
TCAATTAAACAAGCCGCTGATTGAATGGTTGTCAAAGGCGTACGGAATTCATGCGAAGCCATTGAAACGAAACGGGATTTTAGTTCGCCCAATTCTTTTTCTCTGTCTAAGGCTATTTCCAAATCTTGCTTAGATTTCTCTAAACTTTTCATGGTTTCCACCAAAGCATTTGTTCGATTGATAACTTCTCTTTCAAGATTGGCGTTTAATTTTTCTATTTCCGATTTTTTATCAATGAGTTCTTTTTCCGATTTTTTCTTGAAAGTTGTGTCGTTAATAAATGAAATATAATAAGGCGTTTCACCCGATTTGAAATGACTTAAACTGATTTCTATCGGAAAATGCGAGCCATCTTTCCGTCTGCCGTTTAAGTCTAAACCTATGCCCATTGCTCTGGATTGCGGTTTTTTCGTATAATTTTCATACGTTTTTCGATGCCTTTCTTTCACATTTTGTGGAATTAAAATATCTAATTGATTACCCATTAATTCCCCTGGTTCATACCCAAAAAGCACATCAGCAAAATGATTAGATAATACAATGTCGCCCGCTTTATTCACCATAATAATCCCGATGGCGGCGTGCATAAAAAGAGCCTCAAACCGTGATTCTTCATCTCTGACACTTTGCTCACTTAATTTCCGTGGGGTAATATCATTTATTCGGATAAAATAATGAGGTTCATCTTCGTGATAAAACATTGAAATTTGTAATGTACCCCAAAATTCCTTTTGTAAATAGGTTTGAAAAAGGGCTTCTCCCGTCCAAATTCGTTTTTTTTTGAGATGAGATTTGAGTTGAATATGCTCGTCGATCAATAACTTTTGCTTTCTAAAACCATGAGGATATTTAATGGTAAACTCCTCTAAATCATTTACTTCAAGCATTTCAAGCCCCAATTTATTGATAAACTTAAACTGATGCGTAATCGTATTATACACCCCCATAAAAGCAGGAGTATCTTCTAAGACAGTCTTTAAAAGGGCAATACTGAAAGGAAAATCCATAAAAAAATTCATGATTGTGTGGTTAAATATACATGATAATGGGGTCAATTCAATACTTTTTTATGGAATGGCATACGGGCATTATTTGTGAAATTGGCGTTTTCTCAAATTTTGGACTGATATAAGGAATGCCCAAATTCATGCCTCTAATAATGAAAAAAAACGCTAAAATTATGGGGTAAACAGGAAGATATTTATTGATAATTCGACGATGATTTAACGTAAGAAATTTAGGCAAAAACCCTATTGAAAACATCATGGGGGCAGTTCCTAAACCAAAAAATGCCATAAAAATTGCTCCATCAATTGGGGTGGTTGTCGCTGATGCACCTACCAAAGCCATATAAACAAAGCCACAAGGTAAAAGCCCATTTAACAGTCCTAAAATGACGAATCTAAAGGAAGATTTAATGGGAAAAACTTTCTTGAAAGTAGTCATTAAAAAATGGGTCATTTTTTGAAATGGACTCCAAGTAATGAGTTTGTTTGGAAGAATGAAAGCCATCATCAAAATGCCAATCAAAATGGAGAGTTGCTGTTGAAAACCTGCTACAAAAAGTGTCTTACCAAAATACCCAAAAGCTAATCCCAAAACGCTGTAAGTCAATATTCTTCCAAAATTATATAAAAATCTACTAATCGTTGCTTGCACAAAAGACAGTTTCCCAACGGGCAAAGCAAGGGCAATTGGTCCACACATTCCCACACAATGGAAACTGCCAGCCAGACCTGTCATGAAAGCGATTGAGAAAAGAATATTCATTATTATTGAATTGTAAATTCATCTTCAAGATAATATTCCTGCCGACCATCTGACCAAGTGGCTTGCACTTTCCAACGCCCTTTTTTCAGTTTTTCGGTTGAATAATTGAATAAAGAGATTTTATTGATTGGCACAATAAAATCTAAACCTTTATCGGATGGGCGGAAGAAAGTTACTTCTCCTTTGCTCACAGACGTTGGGAATCCAATTCGCAACGTCTGCATTTCGGGTAAGTAGGTCATGGTTTTGATAGTTTTGAAAGCGGATGAATTATTGACTTGATTAATGTGTTTTTGGTAATCTAATTCCTTTTGATAATAGTCTTTTTGCACCAAATCAACTTTAGCGGTTGCCATTTTATACGCCAAGAAGCCAACAAAAGTGGCAAAAAGGATGAAACATAATATGATTGATTTTCCCCAGTTCATGTTGATTAGTTTAGGTCACAGGAACGCCTGCCGCACAGTTTCACTGATTTTTTCACAGAGTTTCACGGAGTTTTTCAATTACTAAATTCAAACCTTGTGCTATAAAAATTTGGAATAATGAGTTTGATTATTTTTTTAACCTACTTTGTGAAACTCTGTGCAAAACTCTGAGAGACTCTGCGGCAGGCGTTCCTGTGACCTATCTTATTGGTCCTTGAAATTTGGTTTTTACAACGTCAATTATTTTGCCTTCCGAAATCACTTCTACTTCTAATTTTACGGAACTTTCTTTGATGGATTTTGTCG
>JAYUIP010000346.1:0-2505 GCA_043765945.1 Arcicella sp. | reverse complement strand
TCTCGACATGGTTGTCGAATCTATAAAAGTGGGAATCGTGGGTTTTATAAAAGTAGGAATCCTTACATTGATAAATTGAGGTTAAACGACCTCTTTTTAGGGGAACAAGCTATTATGTATTGCAACTTGTATTGCAACCAACTTTTTAAGAGGAGGATTTAAAAACAAAAAACCCTAATAACCTATTGATTATCAGGGTTTTAAAATGTGGGCCCACTTGGAATCGAACCAAGCACCTACTGATTATGAGTCAGTTGCTCTAACCGAATGAGCTATAGGCCCCAACAAAGTCGCTTTCTTTTTTGTAATGCAAAATTAGAGCTTTAAAAGCATTTTTACAAAATATGTTTTACTTTTCCTTTAAACCTTTAATTTTTTAACACATCTAACCAGCAAGTATTCACATTTAATAAAAAATCATGAACAAGAAACTAATTTTAGCATTCAGTATTTTTACTGCCATTATTGTTGTAAACATTGATTCGGCAAAAGCACAAGATGGAGATCTTCAATCAGTTGCTCAACAAGCACTAACACCTGAACAGAAAGCATCAAACCAAGTTCAACGCTTAACAAAAGCCCTTTCTTTGAGCAACGACCAAGCGGCACAAATCAAACCGATGGTATTAGAACTGATTCAAAAACGTGAAGCCATGCGTGATGCATCTAATAAAAGAATTGCCATGAGAGAACTGAGGGATTTGGTTTCAGCTCAGGATGAAAAAATGAAAACGATTCTTTCAGCTGACCAATATGCCAAATATGAAGATATTAAGGACGATGCAAAGGAGAAAATGAGAGGAAAGAAGGGGAGAAGAGGGTAGATATAAGATCTGTCATTGCGAACGCAGTGAAGCAATCTGTTAGCTTAGGAGGAAAAAACTTCTAATTTTTTTTCATTATTCCAACAGATTGCTTCGTTTCACTCGCAATGACAAAACTCGAAGTCTATTTACCAACTTTCTTAGCCATTGATAAAACAGCATCAACTGGATTTGGAGGAACACCTGCCATGGTTTTTTTCACTTTCCCAGAAGCATCCATAAAAAATAAAGTTGGGTAACCAGTTACTGGATATTGTTGAGCAACCGCTGGACCTTCACCGTTTTCATAATCCATTGCTATACACACATACTTCTGATTCATATAATCCCCCAAAGCTTTATCGACAAACACTTGCTTTTTAAGCATTTTGCAAGGACCGCACCACGTGGTGTAGCAATCCATCATCACCATTTTGTTTTCCTTTTTAGCTTTTGCTAAGGCTTCTTTGAATGTGCCGTTGAAGAACTGAATTCCTGTTGCTCCATCTTTTTTAGAAGGATTTTTACCCGCAAATACGCTGATTGACAAGGCAATTAGTAAAGCAGTAAAGATTTTTGATTTTAACATGATTGTATTTTTTTGAATTTTAGTTAAAACGTGAGAGATAAGATTTTAGTTTATCTCAATAATAATTTACTTCCGAATCACCGCCCCAATCTCTTTCTCAAACGCTCCCATTAATTTCTCCATCGTTTTGTCGATTACTTTGTCCGTAAGCGTTTGCTCGTAGTCTTGCAACATGAAACTTACTGAATATGATTTCTTATTTTCACCCAAATTATCACCTTGATACACGTCAAAAACGTTAATTTGTTTCAAGAGATTTTTCTCATAATTACGAGCTAATTTCTGAATTTGGTCGAAACTGACCGTTTTGTCAATCACCAACGAAAGGTCACGGCGAACTTCTGGGAATTTTGGTAATTCCATGAAAGTCGCTTTGTCGTTGAATTGTTTGAACAAGTAATCCCAATCAATATCCGCAAAGAAAACGTGCTGCTTTACCTCTGCTTTTTTGGCTACGTTTAATCTTACTAAGCCTAATTTTACGACTTCTTTTTTGTTAACTAAGTATGTTAATCCATATTCAAAAGTTGCTGAATTTTCGAGTGGCTTACTGTCAAAATTCTTTACGCCCATGGTTCCCAAAACCTTATTCACAGCACTTGCCAAACTATGGAAAGCCACTTTTTGCGACTTCATTTGCCAAGTTTCTGATTCTGTATTACCCGTAATAAAAATGGCTAAATGACGTTTCTCTACGTATTTGTCGTTGATTTTATGGTACGTTTTTCCAAAATCAAATACCTTCAAATCCTTCTGACGACGGTTGATATTATACGCTAAAACTTCCAATCCCGAAAACAACATCGTTTGACGCATTACGCCCAAATCTTCTGAAAGTTTGTTCAAAATCTCCACGTTTTCATTCGGTAAATCTGCCTTAATTAATTCTGAATAAACGGGCTTTGTTAAGGAGTTGGTAATGATTTCGTTGAAACCATTTGCTGCCAAAACTTGTGATAATTTCAGTTGTAAATTCTCACGATCTTTGCCTGGGAAACTTGAAAGAAAATCTGTTCCGAGGGTTTCGGATAATTCGATATTATTGAATCCATAAATTCGTAAAATCTCTTCAATTACATCCGCCTCACGGGTTACGTCTACACGATAGGCGGG
>JAYUIP010000345.1:0-2508 GCA_043765945.1 Arcicella sp. | reverse complement strand
AAAATTTTATGGAATGAACCACCACTTTTTCTTTGCCACATTGCAGATGAATCCCACCAAAGTAACTACATCCGTTCCTATCATACCCGTTAAAATTCCAGAAATAGTAACAGAGTTTGTTCTGTTCAATTCAGAAGGCAAAAATAGTGATTGCTCCATCTGCCAAAACTATGCTAAAAATAAAGGTTGCACCAAAGTTGACGAAGAACCGACTTTCGCTTCATTATAGAGGTTTTCATAACATTTGTGCGAAAATTTACGGTTTTCAACTATTTTATTAGTTACAACACATCTTCTTTTGCTTTCTTATAAACTTGAAACGGAACATTATTATCGGTTAAAATCTTATAGACTGTTGTAGTCGAAGGAATTGAAAATGCCTTCATAATATCTCGAATACTTCTTTGCTCTTTGTAGGCACTTATCACCATGGGAGCAATTTCTTGATAACGAGGTGATAATCCCTTGGGTCTTCCTCCCATTCTTCCTCTGGCCCGTGCAGCTTCCTGCCCAGCTTTTGTTCTACGAATTAACCTTTTGCGTTCATGCTCTGCTAATAGAGCAAATAATTTAAAAACGAATTCTCCAGTTTCAGTGGTCGTGTCAATCAAAGATTGTGAGAGACTTTTGAATAAAATTCCTTTTTGGTTTAACTCATCAACCAGCATAATCAATTCAAGGGTAGTTCTCCCTAATCGGTCAATATCCCAAACTACCAATTCGTCTCCCTCCCTCAAAATTTCTTTCACCTTTTCAAATGCTGGTCTTGATTTGGAAATACCCGAAATCTTTTCGTGAAAGATTTTATTACAGCCATATTTTTTGAGTGCATCCATTTGGAGTGCTTCATTTTGCTCTTCCTTGGAAACACGTACATATCCTATTCTCATAAAGGTCTTATATTTTATAATACTCATCATAAATATAGTAAAATATAATTTGATTTTGATAACGGGAATATGGAATTTGCAAAAGTAATGTGAAGAACTATTGAGAGGAAATATTTATAGAAACGATGATTTCATAAAACCCTTCATTTTTCTGTAACACTTTAATACAAAAATTGTCTATTTCCCGAAACACTCTGAATATGGCATATTTATTTTTAACCAATAAAGAGAGAGACTTCTATCAGAGAGTTCCTCAAAAAATTGAAGAAGAAGTTTTATGGAAAAACTTTTTTCTCAGTAAAGAAGATAAAATATTCATTCATTTTTTTCATAGTAATCAGTCAAAAGTGGCTGTTGCTTTACAGGTTGGAATTATTCGATTATTAGGTTTTTTACCCGAAGGCTGGAATTTTCAGGTTAATAATGATTGGATTAGCTTTATTATGGAACAATTGAAAATAGCCGTAAATCCTATTTTATTGGAATATGGAAATCGACCTGCTACCAGAACCGAACACCTACAACAAATATTGAAACACCTTGATTATCGAAGGTGGCAACCCATTATGGACGAACCCATCATTGAAAAATGGCTTATTGAGCGAGGAATGGAACATGACAATGAGCGTTGGTTACTTGAAAAACTTTGTCAGAAACTACATCGTGAGAAAATATTACGTCCTGCCATTAGTTCTTTGGAAAGGATAGTTTCAAGTATTAATGAGCGTTTACATGAGGAAACTTATAAGCGTTTAATGTTTATGTGGACGGATGATATGTTTCAAAAATTGGATAATATCCTTGAATTTGATGAAGAAAAGAAACAAACTTTGCATCGCTGGCTATGCCAAACACCGAATTCAAATTCTGCTCATTCTATCAATCAAACGCTTGATAAAATTACCTTTTTAAAAGATTTTAAGGTAGATCGCTGGGACTTATCAGTGATTCCTGCCAATCGTAAGAAACGATTGGCTAATATAGTTCGACAAAACACCAATACTTATTTGCAAAGGATGAACCCACAAAAGCGATACCCTTTACTGATTTGTTTTTTATACGAAACGCTTTTGGACACTACTGACATCGTTTTATTAATGTACGGTGAATTTTGTCAACAAGCTTTTAATGAAGCGAAAAAAGCCTTAGAAGAATATCAAAAAAGGATCGTAAAAACGCAGAGATTTGCGGTGTGGACTTTGGTTAAAACAGCTCAGATAGTAGTGGATGAAAGGATTGAGAGTCCCAATTTGAGAAATATTATTTATCAACAGATATCCAGAGAAGACCTTGATGCCACTCTTAATTTCTTTTTGAAAAATACGAACCAAGATGTTTACTCCCTTCAATCATTTTTACTAAATCAGTATGCAAGATTTAAACAATTCACCATCAATTTACTAAAAACTTTATCCTTTGAGATAGCTTTCGTGAAGGATAATTTTGGTTCAGGATTATCCTTGGTTACAGCTCTCCAAATCGGTAAAAAAAGAAAGTTTCCTGACGATGCTCCAAATAATTTTATTGTTAATTCTTGGCAAAAGGTCATTGATAATCAGGAGATTAACCAAAGCCACGCCTACGAACTTTGTGTATTATTGGTGTTAAAAGATAGGTT
>JAYUIP010000344.1:0-7116 GCA_043765945.1 Arcicella sp. | reverse complement strand
TTTTGAAGGAGCTTTGCCCAATTAACAATGAACAATTAATAATTAACAATAAGCAAGTTGTTAAACTCTTAATTCCTAATCCCCAATCCCTGATTCCTAATCCCTTTTTCATAATTGATTTATTATATTTAAAGCATGACAAGCAACCAAACCCGCCGTTTCTGTTCTTAATCGACTTTCTCCCAATGTTACGGGAACAAAGCTTTTTTCGAGTGCTTGATTAATTTCTTCGGATGAAAAATCGCCTTCTGGACCAATCAGAATGGCATATTTGCCTTTTGGTTGTGCAATTTGTTGAATCAATTTTCTGTCACCTTCCTCCAAATGAGCTATCATTTTGAAGTTTTCCGAATAATCTTTCTTTAAAAATTCCTTCCACGAAATCATTTCATTAATTTTCGGAAGAAATGCTTTCAAAGACTGTTTCATCGCTCCAATAGCAATTTTTTCTATCCGAATCGTTTTTATTTCTTTTCTTTCAGAATAACGAGTTTGTATAAAAGAAATTTCATTAATTCCAATTTCAACGCATTTTTCAACCATCCATTCAATCCGATCCAAGTTTTTCGTGGGGGCAATTATCAAATGAATGTAATAATCTCTAAGCCCATAATTTTGCGTTTCCTCGACGATTTTTATTTCACATTTTTTGTCATTTGGCGTTTTGACTTGACATTTATAAAAACTCCCTTTTCCATCAACCACATGGAGCAAATCTCCTGCCGAAAGCCTTAAAACCTTTACGGCATGACGAGATTCTTCGTTGTTCAATTGTAGGATTTTTTGTATATCTGGTTCGTAAAAAATGTTCATTTATTGTAACCCGATGCTTCCGCATTGGAAAGAAGAATTTTAAATTTGTGACCGATTCGGAAGCGGAGTGCCACCCAACATCGGGTTACAAATCATACCTAATTTTACTATTCTTCAAGCATTTCATTGCCTGCGTAATTCCAGAAATTGTTAAAGGGAACATTCTATTCTCCGTCCAGTCTCTGATTATTTTTATGCTTTGTGTATATTGCCAATAGCTTGAGGTTGTTGGGTTTAACCAAACTATACTTGGAAAATGCCCACTCATTTTTTGTAACCAAGTCAAACCCGATTCTTCGTTATAATGTTCAACACTTCCACGGGCGGAGGTTAGTTCATAAGTTGCCATGGAGGCATCTCCTACGATGATGATTTTCCAGTCATTGTTATATTTATGCAAGACTTCCCACGTCGAAATCCTGTCTCCACGACGTTCATTATCTTTCCAAAGTGTTTCGTAGATACAGTTGTGAAAATACAAATGCTCAATATTTTTGAATTGATACTTTGCGGCTGAGAACAATTCAGAGCATAATTCAATGTGTTCATCCATTGAACCACCTACGTCCAATAACAACAAAACCTTAACCTTATTCTTTTTAGAGGCTTGCATTTTTATATCCAAAAGCCCCGCATTTCTTGAAGTTTCTTGAATTGTTCCTTCTAAATCCAATTCATCTTCCACGCCCTCACGAGTGAGAATCCGAAGGCGACGTAATGCCATTTTGATATTTCGGGTATTGAGTTCGAGGTCGTCATCGTAGTTTTGAAATTCTCGGTCTTCCCAAACTTTCACGGCACTCTTTTGTCCTCCCGATTTATTACTGCCAATTTTTATGCCTTCGGAATTATAACCACCATTGCCAAAAGGAGAAGTTCCACCAGTGCCAATCCATTTATTTCCTCCTTCGTGACGTTCTTTTTGTTCTTCAAATAATTCTTTTAATCGGTCTAAAAGTTTTTCTAAACCGCCCATTGCCTCAATTTTTGCTTTTTCTTCTTCCGAAAATTCTCTTTCTAATTTATTTTTAAGCCAATCTTCTGGAATTAGGGCGAATAACTCCGCTCCAATTTTAGAAACATCTTTAAAATATTGCCCAAACAAAACATCAAAGCGGTCTAAGAATATCTCATTCTTAACAAAAACCGTTTTACTCAAATAATAAAAATCGGTCGTATCATATTCCACAACGTCTTTGTCCAATGCCTCCAAAAGCGTTAGATATTCCGTGATGGTGACGGGAAGTTTATTGTTTTTTAAGTATAAAAAAAAGTCGAGAAACATCAATAAGGTCGTTTAGTTTTATTCCGCAAAGCCTCATACAAACCTGTATCTTGCTCATTTTTCAATAAAGCTCCAATAAATGGTGGCACTTCCGTATTGGTCTTGAAATCCTCCAACAAGTCGCCCGAAACTTTGCCCACCAACAATAGTTTTATCCAGTCAATTAATTCAGAAGTGGAAGGTTTTTTCTTTAAAGCCTTGACATCCCTAATTCCGTAAAATATTGACAATGAATTACTTATCAAAGTTTCTTCAAGCGTTGGGTAGTGAACATCCACGATTTGTTTCATCGTTTCACGGTCTGGGAAAGAAATATAATGAAAGAAACAACGCCGTAGAAAAGCATCGGGTAATTCTTTTTCGTTATTGGAAGTAATGATAATAATTGGACGGTGTTTGGCTTTAATAACCCGTTTTAATTCGTAGCAATAAAACTCCATTTTGTCTAACTCATTCAATAAATCATTCGGGAATTCGATGTCGGCTTTGTCAATTTCATCAATCAACAATACCACTTGTTCATCCGCCTCAAAAGCCTCCCAAAGTTTCCCTTTTTTGATGTAATGTTCTAAATTGTCAATGTCTTCACCACCCAACTGAGAATCTCGCAGACGAGCCACGGCATCATACTCATACAAGCCCTGCTGTGCGAAAGTAGTTGATTTTATATTCCAAGAATAAAGGGTTTTTTCGAGTGCCGAGGCAACCTCGTACGCCAAAAGCGTTTTGCCAGTTCCTGGTTCTCCTTTGATTAAAAGTGGTTTTTGAAGGGATACTGCAGCATTTACCGCAACTTGTAATGCTCGTGTGGCAACGTAATTTTCTGTTCCTTGAAATGACATTGAAGGCAATGATTGGATGAGTGATTGATATAATATTTGAAAAGACAATAATTTGCGAATGAAAGAATTAGTGCATTTGAGAAATTACTTACTCATTCTATCATTCATTCATTGAAACTAATCTTCATATTCTGATTTAAAAGAATACATGGTTTGGTCTAATTTGATGGTTCCTGACAAATATTCGTCAACGAATTTTGTAACAACAGCGTCATCAACTTCATCAACGTTCAGACACACGTCCAAACCAATCCCAAATTCAAATTTTTCATCAATTTCTAAGTGTTCTGAAAGTTTGACTTCCTCGTTTTCTTCTATTTCTTCAATGAGTTCGGTGATGTATAGTTCAACTTCTTCGTCGATGTCTTCGTTGGCTTCATACGTCTCATCACGATTTTCCATTGGAACGTAGAGTGGATAGGTTTTTAATGCCTTTCTTTCGGCTGTTTCGTACACAATGCTATTAAAATGCAATCTTAATGAATAAATTACAGCATCAAAAATCGCTTCTTGACCTTTATAATTTCCTACGAATTGAACGTGAACAAACTCTTCTACATTGTCAGGTTCGTCACCAAGTTCATCTTCGAAATATACGAATTTCTTTCCTTCGGCTTTACACTCCGCTTTCAGTTGTTCAATCTCCTTTGGGTCAAGTCCAGGATTATCTTTTAATAACATTTTTTATTGTGTTTGATTTGGATGTAAAGTTAAGAAAAAAAATGTGATTTAATTGGAACGCAGATGACACAGATGCTTCGCAACGCAGATTTACGCAGATTTTTTTAAAATTTGGAAGTTAAATATTCCATTAACGAATTTGATTTAAAAGCCAAAAATGAAGAGTTTTAACGTAAAATTTCATTTGAAAATCTGCGTAAATCTGCGTTGCCGAAGGCATCTGTGTAATCAGCGTGCCATAAAGATCTCTATTTTATTAATAATAATTCACGATATTTTGGGAGGGGCCATTCGTCGTCATCTACTATTAACTCTAATTTATCAACGCAGTAACGAATTTCCTCAAAATAATCCTTCACTTTTGTGCTATATAATCTGGCTCTTTCTACCAAATCTTCCACATTATTTGCCTCCTTTCTCGCCTCCGTCATTTCCTCCACTAAATTATTAATTTTGGAAGTATAAATCGAAATCCTTTTGATAATTTCAACGGTCGGAGCAAAATATTGTGGGTCGATACCAATCTCTTTTTGCCCACGAACATTATCAACTAAAAGTGTCTGATATTTTAAAGAAGTTGACATTATATGATTGATTGCTAAATCGCCAATTACCCGAGACTCTATTTGGATTTTTTTAATGTAATTTTCCATTTCAATCTCATAGCGAGCGTGCATTTCTACCTCTGTAAATACCCCATATTTTAAAAATAAATCAATAACGGATTTATCTAAATACTTCGCCAAAGCGTCAGGAGTAGTTTTTAAGTTAGATAAGCCACGAGATTCAGCCTCATTTACCCAATCCTCTGAATACCCATTTCCTTCAAAAAGTATCTTTTTAGATTGAGTGACGTAGCCTTTTAAAACTTCCACAATGGCTAATTCTTTTTTAACCCCTTTCTCAATATGCACATCAACTTCTTCTCGAAACTTGAAAAGTTGATGTGCTACAATTGTATTCAAAATCGTCATTGGAGTGGCAGAATTTGCCGATGAACCAACCGCTCTGAATTCAAACTTATTACCTGTAAAAGCAAATGGAGAAGTTCTATTTCTATCCGTATTATCCAACAAAAGTGCTGGGATTTTATTGATTCCTAACTTCAAATAAACATTGTCACCTTTTTCTAACTTAATATCATTCATTTCGGAAAGATTCTCCAAGTCGTTCAAAACTCTCGTCATTTCTGAACCAATAAAGATTGAGACAATGGCTGGAGGAGCCTCATTCGCCCCTAAACGATGTTCATTCCCTGCGGTTGCAATTGAAGCACGTAGAAGGTCAGCGTAGTCGTGAACGGCTTTGATGGTATTCACAAAAAACGTCAAAAAACGTAAATTTTCTTTTGGTTTTGAAGATGGCCCTAATAAATTTATGCCAGTATCCGTTGCCAAAGCCCAGTTGTTGTGTTTACCCGAACCATTAATTCCTGCAAAAGGTTTTTCGTGAAAAAGCACCCTCATTTTATGTTTTGAGGCAACTTTATTCATTAAATCCATTAAAAGTGCGTTGTGGTCGCAAGCTAAATTGGCTTCTTCATACGTAGGTGCAACTTCAAATTGGGCAGGTGCAACCTCATTATGACGAGTACGTACGGGCATACCCAACTTCAAAGCCTCAATTTCAAAATCAACCATGAAAGCATTTACTCTGGGAGGAATTGACCCAAAATAATGGTCTTCCAATTGCTGACCTTTTGCGGGAGAATGCCCAAAAACAGTTCGCCCTGACATCAATAAATCTGGACGTGCATTGTACAAGGCTTCATCTACCAAAAAATATTCTTGTTCAGCTCCCAACGTTGCGGTGACTTTCCCGACTTCACGGCTGAAATATTCGTTCATTACTTTCGTAGCAGCTTTATCAATTAATTCACCCGATTTTAATAAAGGCGTTTTATAATCAAGTGCCTCGCCTGTATAGGAAACAAAAACTGATGGAATGCACAATGTGGCCGTCCCAGCGGTGTTTTCCATGATAAAAGCGGGCGAAGATGGATCCCAAGCGGTATATCCACGGGCTTCAAAAGTGGAACGAATTCCACCATTTGGAAAGGAAGAAGCATCGGGTTCTTGTTGCACAAGGGCAGAACCTTTGAATTTTTCCATGGCTTTTCCTTTGCTCGTAATATCAAAAAAAGCATCATGTTTTTCTGCGGTCGTACCCGTCAAAGGTTGAAACCAATGCGTATAGTGCGTTGCTCCTTTTGATAATGCCCACGATTTCATGGCAGCCGCTACTTCGTCCGCCGCTTCACGGTCAATCTTTTTATTGTCTTCAACAGCGTTTGTAATCTTTGTGTAGGCTTCTGGACTCAACAAAGAACGCATTGCTTCGTCATTGAAGGTGTTGCTGCCGTAATAATCGGTAACTTTTTCAGTAGGAATTTTCACATGAATCGGTTGTCGAGACTGTGCTAATTCAAGGGCTTTAAATCTTGCAATCGCCATATATTTTTTTTCTAATTTTTATTCATTTTTAAACGATGTGATAAAAGTAAGATAAATTTTATTTTTTCTTGATTTTATGACTGATTTTTTTAGTTTGAGGGATGTCAAACAAATATGAGAAAACCCTTTTTTACTTGATTGTTAATGTTAGTTTCTTTTTGTGATGATACAAAAAGAAACCGAAGCGTCGGTCGCAAAAAAAATCAGGGAATTCCGAAAGAAACTCGCCGAGCGACCGTCGCTGAACTCAAACAGCAGAATTTCGGGTCGGACTCCAAACTAATCCGAAAAATATGTGAGGCTTAAAATCATATATTTAGTGCTTTTATATTTTTATTATTTAAGTAAATCTTCTCAAATTTTTTCTTCTTAAAATTACATTTTCAAGTTTAATTTAACTATCCAAGAAAAAATTTAATTATTTCAAGAAATATATATTATATTCTGTTAAACTGTTGTAATACAGAATATTATATGGTATATTTGAATATATCAAAATATAAAATATTAAAATCAAGAATAAACAATATTGAAATAATAAGAATAATTCAAAATTAATAGTAATAAATGCTTAGGTTGAAAAAATTTACAATTATTTAATATTTTTTGTGTTTTTTCAATTTTCACGTTTACTTTTGTATCATAAATTCAAAAAAATAACCAAATAAATTAAAATCCAATTTCAAAGTCATGTCAAAAGCAAAACTTGAATACATTTGGCTCGATGGTTACAAACCAACTCAAACCCTTCGTAGCAAAACTAAAGTTGAAACAAATTTTAGTGGAAAATTAGAAGACTGTGATATCTGGTCTTTCGACGGTTCTTCAACGCAACAAGCTCCAGGTGGTTCTTCTGACTGCCAATTGAGACCAGTTTTCATTTGTCCAGATCCAGAGCGTTCACTGATGGGAACACCTGCATATTTTGTAATGTGTGATGTTTTAGATTCTGAAGGAAATGCTCATGAGTCAAATGGACGAGCTTTGATTGAGGACGATGATAATGATTTTTGGTTTGGTTTCGAGCAGGAGTATTTCTTGT
>JAYUIP010000343.1:0-2519 GCA_043765945.1 Arcicella sp. | reverse complement strand
TTCACGTAACGAATGATGCAGGATTTAGTTGGGAAACCATTTCACCCGACCTAACCAGAAATGACCCAAAAACTTTGGGAGAAACAGGTGGACCAATCACAAAAGATATGACTGGTGCGGAGGCTTACGGTACAATCTTTACCTTCGCAGAGTCTCCCATCGAAAAAGGGAATCTTTGGACGGGTTCGGATGACGGTTTGGTTCATGTCTCAAAAGATGGTGGTAAACAATGGGATAATATTTCGTTGCCAACCTCACAATTACCTGATTTTAGCTTAATTAGCTTAATCTCACCCTCTGATTTTGAAAAAGGAAAGGCTTATTTAGCGGCAAATAAATATATGTTTGGCGATAGAAAACCTTATATGTTCAAGACAACTGATTATGGAAAAACTTGGACAAAAATTACCAACGGAATTCCATCTGATGAATATTGTAGAGTTGTACGGGAAGACCCTAATAAAAAAGGATTGTTATATGCTGGAACAGAAAGAGGAATCTATGTATCTTTTACGGACGGTGATTCTTGGCAAAAATTGAACTTGAATTTACCCCAATCTCCAATTCGTGATTTACAGATTCAAAAACGTGAAAAAGATTTAGTGGTTGCAACGCACGGGCGTTCTTTCTGGATTTTGGATGATGTCTCGCCACTTTATGAGATTATGGACGGTATGGTGAAATCTAATACGCATTTATTTAAACCACGTGCCTCATATTTAATGAATGGGGGAGCAAGACCATCTCGCCCTGATGCCGATGCGGGTGAAAATGTTCCTTTGGGCGTTCAGGTGAGATATTATTTAGCAAATGCACCAAAAAAGGAATTGAAATTACAATTCTTGACTGAAAAAGGGGATACTATTATCACTTATTCAAATATTAAAGATAAAAAAGGGGAGGCGTTTAAGGTTTCGAAAGACTTTTTTGAAGACAATAAACAAGCAAAACCTGGGGCAATTCCAGCCAAAGCTGGAATGAATAATTTTATTTGGAATTTCAGTTATCCAGATGCTGTGCAAGTGGAAGGAACCAACGTAATGTGGGCGGGAAGCATCTCAGGAGCAACTGCAACACCTGGAATGTATAAAGTTAGATTGATTGAAGATAAGACGATGTTATCTGAACAAACCTTTGAAATCAAGAAAGACCCTCGCATGAAAGTGAGTGATGAAGACTTGAAAGCACAACATGATTTAGTGCAAAAGGTGAATAAAAAAGTTAGTGAATGTCATACAACCATAAATCAGATTCGTAAGATTAAAACATCTGTTTCTGGTTATTTGAGTGCTTTGAAGGATACTGCTTTGGTTTCAAAATTGAAGAAAGTTTCGCAACCCATGATTGATTCTTTGGAAGTTATTGAGTCGTCATTAATGCAAACGAAGGCAAAAGCACCACAGGATGTTTTAGCTTATCCAATTCGCTTGAATGATAAAATGGCAGGAGTTGCTTCTTACGCAATGTCTAATGGTTTCAATAAACCAAACAAACAGCATTATGCCGTTTACGAAGATTTGGCGGTGAGAATCGATAAAGTAATTTCCAGATATAAAGAAATAAAAGATAAAAAAGTGCCTGAATTTAATGATTTGGTGAATAAAGAGAAAATTCAAGCAATTGTTTTGGAAGATAAAGGGAAGTTGTAATATCTTAAAATCTGTCTGAATTTGGATTTATTGGATTAATGGATTTCTTGGATTTTCGTAGAATTTTAATCCAAAAAATCCTTCAATCCAACGAATCCAAATTCAGACAAACTTCCCATCCACACCAGTATCTTTCCAACTTCTTGAATTAGCCGAATTAATCACCGCTTCACATACTTTCTGAGTCTGTAATGCCTCCTTGAAAGTTGGAGAACAAGGTTCGCCTGTTTCTAAACTCTTCAAAAAATCAGCCACTTGATGAACAAAACTGTGTTCATAGCCAATTCCCAAACCTGGAACCCACCATTTATCCATGTAGGGTTGGTCACCGTCCGTAACATGGATTGTCCGCCATCCTCTTACAATTGATTCGTCACGATGATCAAAATATTCAAGGCGGTTCAAATCGTGCAAGTCCCAACGAATGGAAGCGTCGGCACCATTTATTTCAAAAGTATAGAGAGCTTTGTGTCCACGGGCGTAACGGGTTGATTCAAAAAGTCCCAGTGAACCATTTTCAAAATGACAGTGAAAAATGCAAGCATCATCAATGCCCACGGGCTGAACCTTGCCCGTTAATTGGTGCATTCGCTCTTTAACAAATGTTTCTGTAACGGCTGAAACATCTGTAATTGCTCCGTTTAGCCACATGGCAGTATCAATGCAATGAGCCAATAAATCACCCGTAACGCCTGACCCTGCCGCCTCAACGTCCATCCGCCAAAGTCCTTCGCCGCCTTGAGGCAAGTCGGCACTGATAGTCCAATCTTGTAAAAAATTAGCTCGATAATGATAAATTTTACCCAACTTACCCGAATCAATAATCTGTTTTGCCAAAGTAACGGCTGGTAATCTTCGGTAATTATACCA
>JAYUIP010000342.1:0-2524 GCA_043765945.1 Arcicella sp. | reverse complement strand
GGCAGAACGGTTTATGATGGTGGCGGAGTTTTGCCCGATATTGAAATTGAAAAACCTTTGCCAGCGGCTGTAACGGTATCATTATCAAATAAATACATTTTATTTGACTATGCTATCAAATACCATTTCGACCATCCAACGATTAAATCTGCGAAGGATTTTGAACTCTCGGCTACTGAATATCAGGACTTTGTGAAATGGGCGGTTACGCAGGAATTTGACTATACAACCCAAGCTGAAAAAGACCTAAACGTTCTGGAAGCATCGGCAAAAAAGGAGCGTTATTTTGATGTGGTTTCGGAACAATTGAAAGCACTCCGTTCAAAATTATCTCATAGCAAAGAGCAAGATATGATGAAGTTTAAGGACGAAATCAAGACGGCACTTGAACAAGAAATTATCGTACATTACTACCTCCAAAAAGGAACTCGTGAACAATCTTTTGCCAAAGATCCCGAGATTCAAGCGGCTTTGAAATTGTTTACGGATATGCCTCGTTATCAGATGATTTTGAAGGGGGATAAGTAAGTTACAGGATTTACGATTTTAGATTTGCGATTTCGGATTGATAGTAATTCCTTGATTTTTAGATATTTATGTTAAATTTTTAGAAACAAATTTTAAAAATGAGTAATCAATATACCTACAAAATAATGCTTCACAGAGAACCCGAAGGAGGTTTTACAGTGAACGTGCCAGCCTTGCCTGGGTGCATCACTTATGGAGAAGACATTGATGAAGCAATTTCAATGGCAAAAGAGGCTATTGAACTATACATTGAAGAGCTGAAAGATAGGGGAGAAGTGATTCCTGATGATAGTAATACGTTGGAATATTCTTTAAATTTAGAAGCTGCATGAACCTTTCCGCTAAGTATTTGATTAAAATTTTAGAAAACTACGGATTTGAATTTAGGCGAGCAAAAGGTTCACATCAAATTTATTATCGTCCCGAAGATAATAGAACAGTTGTAGTGCCTTATCATGGTGGAAAAGATATGAAAATGGGTACATTTCTTGCTATTTTAAAACAAGCTGGAATTGACAAAAACGATTTATAAATCCTAAAAATAGCGGTCAAGCAATTGGTCGCTATTTTTATTTAAAACGTTTGGACGTAATTTTGCTGGACAATATTTTGATTTCAGATTACCCGAAATCGAAAATCATAAATCGAAAATCAAAATGTCCTTAATTCTCAGTATTGATACCTCCACAAAAGTTTGTTCCGTAGCCTTACATCAAGACGGTAAATTATTGGCTATCAGCGAATTATACACTGAAAAATCACATTCTGGAATGCTCACGACACTTTGCGAAAGCGTAGTTAAAAATGCAGGTTTTTCTTTGCATGATTTAGATGTTTTTGCCGTTGCCAAAGGTCCAGGTTCATACACGGGCTTGCGGATTGGCGTGTCCACGGCGAAGGGTTTTTGCTTTGCTTTGGATAAACCTTTACTTGCCGTGAATACTTTGGAGGCGATGGCTTTTCAAGTCAAAGGTTTCTATGATGAAACCTATTTGTTTTGCCCCATGATTGATGCCCGAAGAATGGAAGTTTACTGCCAAGTTCTTGATAATCAAATGAATGTGATTGCGGAAACGGAGGCAAAAATTATTGATAAATTGTCTTTTTCTGAACTTTTAAGCGAGAAAAAAATCGTATTTTTTGGCGATGGTGCAGCAAAATGTCAAGCAGAAATTACCCATAAAAATGCAGTTTTCTTACATACAGAAATTCATCCTTCTGCCAAAACGGTTGGGGTTTTGGCAACCAAATCTTTTGAAAAATCGTTATTTGAAAACGTGGTGACTTTTGAGCCTTTTTATTTGAAGGATTTTGTGGGAACGCAGGCTAAGAAAGTGTAGGAAATAACGACAATAAATTAGACCACGGATGACACCGATTTAACGGATTTTCACGGATAAAAATGATTAAAATCAGTGTAAATCTGTTAAATCTGCGTCATCCGTGGTCTAATTTTTGGTAGCATACTTTTTATAGTAATTACAAACATGGAAGAAGAATTAATTATCAATAAAGTAATCAATAGCGGACTTGTCACTTTCGACTTAGAAGACCTTTACGACCAAGGCGAAAGAGTGGTTTATGACCTCAAAGACAACTTGTTTATGGGTATGATTTTGAAGGAAAAGGATTTTAGAGAATTCCTCAAAAACCATGATTGGAGTGAATACGCTGGGAAAAACGTGGCAATTATCTGTTCAGAAGATGTCATTATTCCTACGTGGGCGTACATGCTTTTGACTTTGAAATTACAGCCTTTTGCTAATATGGTTGTTTTGGGAAATTTGGAGGAATTAGAAAATAAACTGTTTTACGATGCCCTTCGTAAAGTCAATCCAGAAGCATATCAGGGAGCGAGAGTAGTGGTGAAAGGTTGTTCAAAAGTGCCTGTACCAGCGGCGGCTTACGTGGAGATTACTCGAATTTTACAGCCCTTTGTACAGTCGTTGATGTTTGGGGAACCTTGTAGTACCGTGCCTTTGTATAAGAAAAAAGC
>JAYUIP010000341.1:0-2525 GCA_043765945.1 Arcicella sp. | reverse complement strand
GATGGAGAAATGCTTATTTTGTGGGTGGAGGACTTGGAATCGTGCTTTTATTGCTCAGAGTTAGCGTTTTTGAATCAGGGATGTTCGAGAATTTAAAGAATCAAGCTCATATCAAAAAGGGGAATTTCTTTTCGCTTTTCACCAATAAAGATAGATTAACAAGGTATTTAAAATGTATTGCCATCGGAATTCCAACGTGGTTTGTCATTGGAATTTTAGCCACATTTGCCAACGAATTTGGCGTTGCTATGGGTATTGTAGAAGACATTGATCCTGGAAAAGCCATCATGTTTTGTTATGTAGGACTTGCCACGGGTGATTTGATAAGTGGCGTGATCAGTCAGGCTTTGCAGTCACGCAAAAAAGCGGTAGCTATCTTACTTTTCATGTCCTTGATATGTAGTATCGTATATTTGTACGCAGGTATCAAAACATCGACTGGGTTATACACAATTTGCGTATTTGCAGGATTTTCAGTAGGATATTGGGCGATGTTTGTCACAATAGGAGCAGAGCAATTCGGCACAAATTTAAGAGCAACTGCTGCCACAACCATCCCAAATATGGTGAGAGGAACCGTAATTTTAATGACCTCACTTTTCGCTTATTTAAAACCCTTCATGAATATTTTTAATGCAGCTGCCGTGGTTGGTGTGATTGCATTTGTTTTGGCTTTTTATTCCATTTTCACGATTCCAGAGACTCACGGAAAAGATTTGGATTTTCTGGAAGAGTAGATTTATACTGATTTTAAATACTCATTGCGTATAAGTTGCGTATGAGTTGCAAACGGAAGCCTTCAGTGAAATCCGAAGGCTTCCGCAAATCATACATTTAATCTTTAAATTTGGTATCAATTCAAAACTGATTCTGAACCTGTAAATATATGGTATTCAGGTTTTAAACACAAACTTCCGCCAAAAGCAAAATCTTCGGTTTGACAAACATATTCAATATCAATTGCCTCCACTCTTAACCCGACCTTTCTCATCTTCCAAACCTGTTTGACGTTGGCGTGCGGCTTTTACTTTATTATTACCAAAACGATAGGTAAAAGTTGCTCGGACGATGCGGCTATCTGAACGATTAGCTATTTGAACATCAATGTCATTGAAGATAAAACTACCCCTAAATTGCTGCGTCCAAAAAATGTCGTTTACATTCAATTTCAAAGTGGCTTTATCTTTCAACATCTTCTTTTGAATACCAATTGAAACCGCTCCCATTGGTTTTCCTGATAATTGCCCTTCAATAAACGGCGATTGATACCAACCACTCAATTCCAATGAAAATTTCTTGGGTAAAGTAAACTGATTTGTCATGTTTGCTTGGTACGTTGTGGCACGGGCATCCAAAGGTTGATAAGTCGTATTCTCAACTCCATTCGCTCCAATGGTCACTTTTGGAATATCTCCTACGTAATGATTATTGTATAAATTGAAGTAAGTATTGCTAAACCACCATTTTGTAATTGGTATTGGAACCGAAAACGCAATCCCGAAATTATCCACGTACCCGATGTTATATTTGATTACATTGGTCAATTTTAAGGCATTATTTTGTTGTAAAATATCAGTCATTATACCGTTTGTTCTACTGTAATTAACAGTCGTAGTGACGGCATCCATAAACGTGTGGGACATTTCCAGAGCATCGGTATATTGAGGTTGCAAAAGTTCATTTCCTTGCTGAAAAGTATAAGGGTCGAGGAAGTATAAAAATGGGTTCAAATCCTCATAACTTGGGCGGTCAATTCTACGGCTGTAAGACAGTCCTAATTGATGTTTTGCATTCAATTTTTCACGCAAAAATACACTTGGGAACACATTAGTATAGTTTCTGTTTAATAATTCAACGCCTTTCAACGTTCCTTGACCGATAGTATTTTCAACCCGTAAACCCAATTGTACACTCAATTTTTTGAATGATGTTGAGTAATTTATGTAACCTGCATTGATGTTTTCTTTGTATAAAAAATCACGAGTTCGAGTTGGGTCAAGTACCCGATTATTATTATCACCAATCAAGAACTCAAAACGCATATCGTTGTTTGAATTAACATAACTCGACTTCACGCCCGCTTCAAATTTAGAGGTTTTATTAATTGGATAAACCAAATCACCTTTTATGGAATAAATATTAATCTTTGAAGCGGTCATACCATCTTCATTACGAGTCTGACGAAGAGTATTTAAAAGGTCGTATTTAGAGGTTTTATATACCATCATGTTGTCTGTATTATAACGGGCATAATCTGCATCCATCGTCCATTCTTTGCCCGTTGAATCAATTAGGTGTTTGAAATTTACATTGGCAGAATAATTGCCCCAACCGTTCTGAATGTCCCCTTTTGTGATAGAAGTTGAATCTTGAATACCCAAAGAATTTTTCACAATGGCTTGATTATCAAGTATTTCACTATAATTTCCACTCATCCCATTGAATAAAACACCAACTGTATTTTTTGAATCTAAGAAATAGTCAGCACCCATTTTATAAGAAACCGAACTGTTCTTTTTATCAGA
>JAYUIP010000340.1:0-2529 GCA_043765945.1 Arcicella sp. | reverse complement strand
ATGCCGCTTGGGAATCCCTAAAAAAAACGGGTAGAGCCTTGGATGCTGTGGAAGCTGGAGCAAGAATTCCCGAAGCCGACCCTAATGATACGTCAGTGGGCTATGGTGGCTTCCCAGACCGTGACGGAATTGTGACCTTGGATGCTTGTATTATGGACGAAAAAGGTAATGCGGGATCGGTCACTTTCTTGCAAAATATTATGCACCCCATCTCCGTTGCCAGAGCCGTGATGGAAAAAACACCGCACGTGATGCTCTCGGGCGAAGGAGCTTTGCAATTCGCTCTTTCTCAGGGATTTAAGAAAGAAAATCTCTTGACTGAAAAAGCAAAAAAAGCGTGGGAAGAGTGGAAAAAAACGGCTAAATACGAACCCAAAATTAACATCGAACGCCACGATACTATCGGACTTTTAGCGTTGGGAAACAAAGGTGAAATATCGGGGGCTTGCACCACCAGCGGATTAGCTTTCAAAATGCACGGTAGGGTAGGGGATTCACCCGTGATTGGAACGGCAGTTTTTTGTGATGATGAAGTTGGAGGAGCGTGTGCCACTGGTCTGGGCGAATTTGTACTAAAAACATTGGGTTCATTTCTTATTGTGGAACTGATGAGAAATGGGAAAAACCCTCAACAGGCTTGCGAAGAAGCCATCATGCGAATTGTGAAACGGTACAATTACGAAGAATTCCAAATTGGATACCTTGCCTTGAACAAAAAAGGCGAATACGGAGCCTATTCAATTCAATCAGGATTTAGTTACACACTAACGGAAAAGGGCATTACAAAGGTTTTTGAAGCGAAAAGCTATACGAAATAGTGATAACCTCACCCCGAGCGTCGGTCGCCCCAGCCCCCTCATCTTAAGGAGAGGGGGAGTATGCCGACGAATGCCCCCCCCTCTCATTAAGGTGAGAGGGCTCGGGGTGAGGGTATAAAAAACAATGTCGTTTTGTCAGTAAAATGACTCAAAAAATCCTTGGCAAGTTGTTTGTTTGTATTTAGATTCCTACCTAATGCTGAATTTGCAAAATGTTTCATTGTAAATCAAATAGGAAGGCTTATTTTTACTGACGATTTTCAGCAACAAAATGGAAGAACAAGAAGAAGTCAAAGTAACTCAAACCTATTCAGACCTCGAAAAAAACCGTGTTTTCGATAAAGAATTCATGCCTCATATAGATTCTATGTACAATTTTGCCTTTCGTTTGACTAACGACGAAGACGATGCAAATGACCTTGTACAAGATACTTATCTCAAAGCATTTAGATTTATTAACTCATTTTCACAAGGAACAAACGCCAAGGCTTGGTTGTTCCGTATTCTGAAAAATAGTTTTATAAATGATTTTAGGAAAAAGTCGAAAGAACCCGCCAAAGTGGATTATCAAGACGTGGAGACGACTTATAATTCAGAGGAAGATGCCGAGACAAACCAAACAGTAGATTTACGGGTAGAATCAGTGCAGGATTTAATTGGCGATGAAATTGCAAATGCTTTGAATGCCTTACCCGTGGATTTCAGAACAGTTATCATTCTTTGTGATGTGGAAGGTTTCACGTATGAAGAAATGGCAAAAATTCTTGATATTCCAATAGGAACGGTTCGTTCACGACTGCACCGTGCAAGAATGTTATTGAAAGAAAAATTGAAATCTTATGCCAAATCGTTAGGATATGATGTAAACGCTGACAGTATGGCAGAATAGGGATTGGTTATTGGTTAGCAGTTATTGGCGATTAATGAAATTTACTAAAAATATTTATTAATTTTTATTTAAAAGTTAATATTTTAGGCATTAATCATCAATAATCAGTAGCAAATAACCAATAACTAATCACTAATACCAGTTAACTAATAACTTTTTGGCAACTATTGGAATTATTTTAAAAAGCCTCCTGTTTACTAACTACTTGAATGATAAACGATAAACAAAATAATAGACCAATATTAAATATTGCATAATTTATAAAAAACAATGGTTTCCGAGGCTGAGAAAATTCAAAAAAAGACATCGTGCGAGCATCAAGCTGAGTGCATGAAAATGGTGCAATTGATTGTGGACGGTCAGGCATCTGATGAGCAAATTAACCAATTCAAATTAAACATGAATACGTGTTTGCCTTGCGAAAAGGGATATGAACTTGAAAAATGTATTAAGGAAACCATGCAGTTGAGATTAGAAAAAAAATGTGTCCCTGCTAATTTGATTGACTGTATCAAACAGAAAATCAGTATGTTGTAAAAATTTATTTAAAATAAATATATTTGAAAGTTATTAAGTTGGTCGTATTTAGCGATTTCACTTAATAACTTTTTATTTTTGTGGTAAATCTATCTCATTTCCTTTGGGAACTGGGGTTTTACATTATCAATCACTCTTGGAAAACGGTAAACTCATCATCTTCTCTGCCCCGTCTGGTTCGGGCAAGACCACTATTGTCAAACATCTTTTGGCAAATAATAACAACTTGGGCTTTTCAATTTCCGCTTGCACCCGTGATAAACGTGGGCGTAATGAAGAAAACGG
>JAYUIP010000339.1:0-7159 GCA_043765945.1 Arcicella sp. | reverse complement strand
TCCCCTATACTTTAAACGAAAAAATCCCCTCAAAAGTGCTATTTGAGGGGATTTTACTTGTTAAAGTTTTGTTAATCCTATCTTGGACCTCTTCCACCACCACCACTTGATGAACCACCGCCAGACGACGAACCACCACTTGATGAACCGCCATAAGATGGTGACGATGTGCTGTTGGTTGAGGGCGTTGAAAACGTTGAGGATGAACTCGAATTACGATTATTTCCCCACGATGTCGTTTGTTGAGACGACGATGAATTTGAATTTCCACTCGACGTAGTAGTAGTCCGAGAACCTGCACTGTTTCCATTATCACGTCTTGGACGAGAATAATAATCTCCGTTTGAATTTGAATTCGTGTTTGTGTTATCGTTTCTATTTCCACGAGTTACAGTACTTCCGCTACGACCAGAATTATAATCTGTGTTATAAGCAGATGATGAATACGTATCTCTTGTGCGTGGCGTACGTGGTGTAGATGGATTGCTATAATTCCCATTCGCACCCGTTACGTTACTTCCGTAATTATAAACGTAAGTGTTTCCAAAACCACCTCTTCCACCATAGAAGTTATTGTATCCCCAAGGGTCATAGAAACTGTTTCCGTAACCACCACCCCAAGAATTGAATCCGCCATATCCAAAAGAATTAAATCCACCATATCCAAAAGAATCAAATGGGCTATATCCACCAAATCCGAAAGGACTATAACCTCCACCAAAACCGTAGGGACTATAGCCAAATTGGTCAAATCCACCGCCCCATCTATTCCAAGAATTTCCAAAGCCACTTCCGAAACCTAAGCCAAACGAAATGCCAGGATTTCCGTACCAATTATTGAAACCAGAACCGAATCTGTTAAAAGGAGAGTTGAAACCTCCGTTATTGAACCCATTATTAAAATTATTAAACCCGCCTCCGTTGGGCATTTGGTTTTGATAATATTGACGAGAATTTATCCAGTTTTGTGAGTAATAATCATCAGTACCTTGAACGTCATTTCTATTTTGACTTCTATATTCAGGATTTTGGCTTAAATATTCCTCATCTTGATTTTGCTGATAACGCTCACGACTTGTTAAAGTGGCTGGGCGGGTTTCATTGGCAGAGGCGTACATATCGTCATAAACCTCTGAATTAGAAGAAGTTTTGGCGACTTGTTTAGAGGAACTACACCCCACCGCAAGACTTATCAACGCTACGGCTGAAAAGAATTTTATGGATTGTTGAATGTTCATGACTTTATGTTTTTTGAAAAAATATTACAATTAAAATAACTAAAAATGTGTGCCAGAAATAGGTGTTTTGTAGAATCTTATAATTAGTAGCTTCATATTTTGTACCAAACTTACCACAAAAACTTATCTTTGCAACAGATTTAACACCTCTTTAACAAAATAATTTGATAATTAGTTTTTAGGTAATAGGTTTTAGGTATTAACAACTTAATAATCAAACATTTACCCATAAAAATGAAAATAAAAACCGAATTTATCTTGGGGTAAAATGTTTATCATTTTAATGTTTTTACAACTATACTTTAATGACAATCAAATGATTATTTACCCCTATGTTACTAACGAAATTAAAGCACAAAAATATATTATTTTCAAAAAGAGGATTAGAATTTGATTAAAGTAATAAAAGATATGGATTCCAATAAATAAAATCCTTTTAAATCTGCGTTGCGAAGCATCAAGGCGGACGGCGAGTCTCATCTGCGTTCCATCTCTTCCTTCAATACAATTAACAAAAACCAAAAATGAGCAAAAGCCTACCAAAACGTAGCGAAAATTATTCAGAGTGGTACAACGAACTCGTGAAAAAGGCTGATTTAGCCGAGAACTCTGCCGTGCGTGGTTGCATGGTTATCAAACCGTATGGCTATTCTATTTGGGAAAAAATGCAACGTGCCTTAGACGATATGTTCAAGGAAACGGGGCATGAAAACGCCTATTTCCCGCTGTTCGTTCCGAAGAGTTTATTTGAAGCCGAAGAGAAAAATGCCGAAGGATTCGCCAAAGAATGTGCCATCGTAACGCATTATCGCCTTAAGAATAATCCAGATAAACCTGGTAAATTAATGGTAGACCCCGAAGCCAAATTGGAAGAAGAATTAATTGTTCGTCCAACTTCGGAAGCCATTATTTGGAGTACCTACAAAAACTGGATTCAGTCATACCGTGATTTGCCTTTGTTGATTAATCAGTGGGCAAATGTGGTACGTTGGGAAATGCGAACTCGCTTGTTTTTGCGTACCGCAGAATTCCTTTGGCAAGAAGGACACACCGCCCATTCATCCAGTGAAGAGGCAATTGAAGAGACTGAAAAAATGTTAGAAGTTTATGCCACTTTCGCCGAAGAATTTATGGCTGTTCCCGTGGTGCGTGGGCGAAAAAGTGCCAATGAACGCTTTGCAGGGGCAGAAGAGACCTATTGCATTGAAGCCATGATGCAAGACGGACGAGCATTACAGGCAGGAACCTCACATTTTTTAGGACAAAATTTTGCCAAAGCCTTTGACGTAAAATTTGTTAGTAAAGAAAACAAACAAGACTACGTTTGGGGAACATCTTGGGGCGTTTCAACCCGTTTGATGGGAGCCTTAGTCATGGCTCATTCAGATGATGAAGGCTTGATTTTACCGCCAAAATTAGCCCCAATTCAAGTGGTCATTGTGCCTATTTTTAAAGGTGAAGAGCAATTAGAGCAAATTTCAAAAGTCATAAATCCAATCGTAAAGGAATTAAAAAAGAGAGGCGTCTCAGTAAAATTTGATGTTTCGGATAAGCAATCGCCAGGCTTTAAATTTGCTCAATATGAGTTGAAAGGCGTACCTGTGCGTTTGGCAATTGGAGCGAGAGATTTAGCCAATGGAACGGTTGAAATTGCCAGAAGAGACACGAAAGAAAAAGCCACCTATCCGATTGATGCTGTGATAGATACGGTTACAAATCTGTTGGAAGATATCCAAACAAATATCTACAAAAGAGCCGTGGATTTCAGAGCAAGCCATACTTTTAAAGTGGATACATGGGAAGAATTTATGAAGGTAATTGATAGCGAAGAATTAGGCTTTATGTTAGCCCATTGGGACGGCACGCCCGAAACCGAAGACAAAATCAAAGAATTAACCAAAGCCACCATCCGTTGTATTCCATTGGATGCGGTGGAGGAAGAAGGGGCTTGTATTTTAACGGGTAAGCCTTCGGGGCGGAGGGTTTTGTTTGCTAAGGCTTATTGATATAAATTCTTAACATTGTTAAATTCAATTTGTATGAATTGGGATAATTTTAACTTTACAGTTATTAAAAAGTATGGATAAAATAAAAGTGAATCTACAAAAAAATGCTCTTACGAAGAATATGACAGAAGAAGATTTAAATCAGTTTATAAAGGATTTAAATGAAATTGAACTTCGTTTTTTAAAAGAAAATAAACTTTTTTTAGAGGTAGGTGGTGAAGATAAAAAACTATTTATGATGGATTATTTGTTTTTTTCAGCAATCGTAAATCGTTCAACAGCCTTTATACGAGGTTTTATAACGCTTGCAAAAGATGATAACTACATATCAGCCGTGCCATTGATAAGAATGCAAATCGATAATTGTTTGCGATTTTATGCATCGACTTTGGTTTCTGATAAAAACGATTTTTATCTAAAATATTTAGGAGGGGAAAATTTTGGTAAAATTTTAGATGCTGAAGGTAATAAAATGCGTGATCCTTATTTAGTTGAAAACTTGATAAAGAGCTATTTCCTGGCATACATAATTTGTATACAAATACCTCTGGATTTGTTCATTTAAGCAATGAGCATACTTTTTTGCAGACAAAAATTGAAAATGAAAAAATATCAATTCAATCTGGGAAATTTGATTTCTTTACAATTGATAAAAAAGTTGATTTTACATTTAATATGCTTAAAGCAAGTGAATTTTTATTGGGGTTAATACAAAGTTGGAAGTTTCAGAAGGAAGCAATAATGAATAATAATCGAAACGGAAATTTATCAATTAATTGCTCGCATCTTGCGAATAATTAAAAAATGATTATAAGTATTTTTACAAAAGTTTCAGTGAATCTAAATAATATAGTCATGACAACAGCACAACAGCTTATTAATCAAGGGATTAGTCAAGGGATTAATCAAGGGATTAATCAAGGAACATAGGTAAAAGAAATTCTCACTATTAAGAAAGGTTTGCAATTAGGTTTAAATACTGAAACAATTGCAATACTCGTTGATGAATCGGTTCAAAAAGTAGAAGAGATTATTTACAAAATCAAGTCAGGTTCACTTTGATTCAGATATGTTTTATATTTTAAGGAGGCTGTCTCAAATTAATGAGGCAGCCTCCTTATTTTTACTTACAAAATTCAATATTAAATTTCAAAAAAAATAAAACAAAATTCCTACCGAATCAGTTTTGTTTTTATTACTACAAAACCACTACAAAGTTCTTCAATCATCTGAAAATCAAATTGTTATTTATTTATTCTTCACACAAAACCAAACTGCGATTATGAAAAAATTACTATTCTTCCTCCTCTTTTGTGGTATTATTGTAAGTTGTGGTAAAACTGATTTGCCAGTGCCAATCGGAAATGTTCCTTCCAATCCTATTCTCCCAAGCAATCCTGTCAATACTACTGAACCAAACGAAAATAAAGTAGTTGAATTGACGGGACCAATATTCGTGAACGGTTTGCCATTATTAAAGAAAGTTGATGATTCAGTAAATGGAATAACTGAATATTTTTATGATGAATCGAAGCGAGAGGTTAGAATAATCAACAACAAATCTGCCATTGCGGAGACACGCTATAAATATAATGGTGACTTGAAAATTGAGGTAAATTTTATCAAAAACCTTAATTATGTCTCTCCAAATCCTCAGTTTATCATCAATACCGCTCCTCAATTTTATGAATATGATAATCAGAATAGAATTGTCGTAAGAAGTACTGCGATTAGTAAAAATTTTTACGTTTACAACGATATTGATAATTCCATTCAAGAATCAACAAGATCTTTACTTGAAACTAATCCACAAACTCGACCTTCAGGTGGCTATAAATTTAATAACAAGGGAAATTTGATTGAGTTTACGCAAACTGACCAGCTTGTAGAATATACTCACGATGATAAAATAAAGCCTAATTCTTTTAATCCGTCAAGCAACTCGGCATCTCCAGGTGGCATTTCAAAAAATAATGTATTGACTTTGAAAAAAACTGATGGGTGGTTTGGGAATAGTTATGTCACTTATAAATATACTTACAACAAGTATAACCTTCCCATTACTTCAACAAGCGATGTGGGGGATGTGATTACTTATACATATTACGAGTAACATAAAAGAAGCTCCTCAAGTTTGAGGAGCTTTCGGTTTAAATACTTGCTATGTTACTTATGATATTTTGATTAAATCACAACTCAATAATCTCCGCAGAGACGCCTAATTCCATAAAAAGACGTTGCCAATAAGCAGAAATGGCTGGATTATTTTTCTTGCGTGAAGCCGTTGGTTCGAAGGGTTTTGCAATAAAAATTTGGGCTAAACCAATATTTGTTAAGGTAGATTTCATGGCAATAACGTCCTCTCTTGCCCAACCCACTGCCGCTGCATCATCCACAGGTGGGTTTGAATGAAAATCTCTTCGATTCTGAGTTCTCATGCTTTCAACCATATCTGATAGAAAATATACTTTCACATTATATCCTTTTGCAATTGTTTTGTCAATTAAAGGCAGAGCCGCCCAGAGATCAGTATTGTCTCTACTCGACGAAGTATTTTGTGAAGCTAATTGAGCAAAAACTATTTTCTTAAATATACTTTTCTCTTTCTCTAAAGACATTGAATATTCCGTCGAAATCGCTTCAGAATCCGTTGAACTTGCCCCTGTTATTTCCCCTCTTTCGGTTCTACAAATAACATCAGCCGCTTTACCTTTTCCTGTATTTTCATGAACGAAATATACTTCCAATTTATCTCCTTTTGCCTTTACGTTTTCGTCAATTAATTGATTAATAATTTTAGTATATTTCTCATTTACAAACTTTTTATTAACATTTACGCTTACAGATTTGTCAATAAAAATCATAGAACAGGTCTTCTGTTCTTCAACTTCTTGATATTTTTTGCCAGCGTCAGAGCAACTCAAAATCAATGAGGCAGGAATAATTACGAAATATTGTTTTAATTGTTTTTTCATGGTTATTGTGTGGGCATTTTCGAAATGCTTTGATGAGATTATTTTAGTGGTTGTTATTATTAACGTCGCAAAATAATCAGATTATCGTTACAAACGTCATTCATTGAGGTTTATTCATTAATTTTGACGTAAATATCTGATAACCGATATGAATAACGGATAATTGGTAGCAAATAATATGAATCGAAATCAAAAAATATTTAGGTGGGTGTTTGTCATTTTCACTTTGGCAATGGCAGCCATAGCAATCAATATGGGCATGAATACTACTGCTCCCTGGAACAAGAAAAAATCGGTTGAAAGGGCTTGGGGTGGAGATACTTTGAAAAAAAAGTAATTATGACCACAGTAAATCTTTGCATCAAGTGATTGAACTATTTTACAACATTATGGTTGTATGACGTTTATAAAAACATCTCAAAAGAACATCAAATTCGTAAAATCACAAACCAAGAATCTGGAAAAAATGGACTTAAAAGTTCGTCATACATTTTATGAATAAACGCTTACTCTCGCTTGATGTGTTTCGAGGCATAACGGTTGCCTTGATGATTTTGGTTAATAATCCTGGCGATTGGGGACATATCTACGCCCCACTCGAACACGCTGAATGGAACGGTTGCACACCCACGGATTTAGTTTTCCCTTTCTTTTTATTTATTGTAGGCGTGTCGATTTCCTTTGCTTTTCAAGGTAAAGTGGCTGACAAAGAAACAGTTACAAAAATATTTACTCGTTCGCTCAAACTCTTTGGTTTAGGACTTTTCCTTTCTTTATTCCCCAGATTAGACCTTTCTGTTGTGCGGATTCCTGGCGTTTTGCAACGCATTGCTATGGTATTTTTGGTCTGCTCCCTGATATTTTTAACAACAAAGAATAGAACGCAACAAATCATTTTTGCTTCTATTTTGGTAATTTATTGGATGTTGATGACTTTCGT